>JAFADM010000374.1 GCA_023424865.1 Bacillota bacterium
AAGCGGCGGAAATCGACGGCTGCAGCAATACACGCTACTTCTTCTCCATTGCCCTGCCGCTTTCAAAATCGGTCATTGCCGTACTGGCCCTTTACTATGGCGTATCCGAGTGGAATGAGTTTTTCTCGTCGCTGCTGTACCTGAGCGATGAGAAAAAATACCCGCTCCAGCTCATTCTTCGTGAAATTCTCATTCAATCCCAGAACAACAGCTCCATGACAGGTGATCTGGTGGAAGCTGAGAAGCTTACCCGAATTGCGGAGATTATCAAATACGCCCTCATTGTTGTTGCCAGCTTGCCCATGCTCATGCTGTACCCCTTTATTCAAAAGCATTTTGTTAAAGGTGTTATGATTGGCTCCGTAAAGGGCTGAGCCTTTG
This sequence comes from Bacillota bacterium, assembly GCA_023424865.1. The sequence goes on from JAFADM010000374.1 coordinate 382, forward strand.
TTTTTGCGGCACTGGGGTTAAGATCCTTTGTGCCTGTAATAAACTTTCATTATTGCCTTATAGCTGAGAAGTACCAATAAAAATCAAATGGTTTCATGGTGCTTCGTCTCTATTGGGTTGCGGGCATAGCCCGCTTTGAGGAGGAGAAAAATGAAAATCAGTAAAATCTTATCGCTGTTTCTCACTGTTCCTATGGCCATAGGGGTTCTCGCAGGATGCGGGAGCAGTACAAGCATGCAGACGCAGTCCCCTTCCAGTTCACCCACAGGCAGCGCCGCGGCGCAGAAAACCGAGGAAGAATTGCGGCTTGAGAAACTTTCCGCACCTGGTGAATTTCCCGTAACCACCGAAGATATTACTCTTACGGTTATGGGGGCCAAGGGCGGTTCCCAGGGTGAATGGGCCGAAATGAAGCTCTTCAAGGTATGGTCGGAATTAACCGGTATTAAGCTGGAATTCACTACCGCACCCAAGGATAACTGGGACGAAAAGAAGAATCTGGCCTTTGCGTCAGGAAATCTTCCGGATTTTTTCTTTGCCGGTTACCTTTCTGAGAACGATGAGATGAACTTCGGAAAGCAAGGGCTGCTTATACCTCTGGGTGATCTCATTGAAACCCATGCACCTAATCTCACAGCTCTTTTTGAAAAGGATGAAACCATTAAAAAGTCCATAACCACACCTGACGGCAATATTTATGCCACACCCTATATTGATGACATGGAGCGCAATTTGACCCAGAAATACTGGATTAATAAGGTATGGATGGATCAATTGGGGCTTTCCGTACCCACTACAACGGATGAACTGTACCAGGTGCTTAAAGCCTTTAAGGAAAGGGATCCCAACGGCAATAATAAAGCCGACGAAATTCCCGCAAGCTGGACGGAGAACGGCTTTAGAAAGACACTCTCATGGTGGGGCCTTAATGTCAATTCGGATACCTACCTTGGAAACAATGACGGCAAGGTGTTCTATGCACCCATAGAAGCAGCCTACAAGGATTATCTCATCTACTACAATAAGCTCTTTACCGAAAAGCTTATTGACTCGGAAGCTTTTACCCAGCCCACCTCCCAGCTTAAAGCAAAGGGCAAGGAGGACACTTTGATCCTGGGTTCCTTTTTTGAGGCAGGACCGTTTGTTGTGGTGAACAACGAGTACAATGAGGACTACATTGCTCTTTCCCCTCTCAAGGCTCCTGACGGTACACAGGAATGGACCAAGCAGTCCGGTATAAAAAGAGGCACCTTTGCCATAACAAAGGATAACAAGTATCCGGAAGCAACAATAAAAATGATTGACTGGATTTACAGCAAAGAAGGCTCCCTGACTGCAATGCGCGGTGTTGCGGATGAGGACTTCAAATACACTAATGCGGATAAAACCGAATGTGAGCTCATTATTCCGGAGGGCTTCTCCAATTTTGAAGAGTACCGTGCTAAAATGCTGACGCCCAATTCCGGATCCCAGACACCCGGTATCGGCGGAGGCACTCTGCCTGTGGTGGTAAATCCCCTCAACAGCTACATTGATTTGCAGGTAAAGGAAAACCTCATGCCTTACTGGAAAGAGCCGTATCCTCTGACTTACCTGCCTTCCGCGGCGCAGAAAGAGGTCGCAACCATCAGCGCGGATATAAACAACTACACCTTGGAAACAACAGCCCGTTTTATCACCGGTGACCTTTCCATAGAAAAGGAATATGACAATTTCATCAGTGAGCTTAAGAAAATGGGTGTGGAGCGCTATGTTCAAATTTACCAGGAGGCCTACGATTCCTGGGCGGCAAACTAAATGGCTGCAATTGATTATTAAATAACGTCGGCATAAGGACAGCATGGCTTGGTGAAAATCAAGGCATGCTGTCCTGTGAAATAATTCCGGCAAACAGCTTTTTCGGCATGAAGCGGCACCCTGCTCTATAAATTCGCAAAAATTGACAAAACCTGCTGAAATGGCTATAATTAAAGCTATACGCGAGTTATCTCTGTCCCCAAACGCAGTCTGAACTGGATTGACCCCCAATAATAATATGTTTTCAGCAAGTTCATAATTTTCTATGCGAGGGGTTTGTTCTTTTTGCGCATATTTGATAACAAGATTCCTATACCCAAACTCAAAGGGTTTGGTTTGAAAAAGAAGCCGTCTTCCTTTCTGACTAAATTTTTATTTGTGCATCTTATTCTTGTTTTGATGCCGATTTTTTTAGTTATTCAGTTTGCCTTTGACGGTTTTATAGGATTGATAGAAAAAGAGATTACCGGCAGCGTCTCCAATATGATTGGGCAGGTTAGCCGGGTAGTTGACAAGGAAATGGCCGAAATTGATGAAATTGCGGTCAATATTGCCTTAAACGGAAATCTGCTGCCCTATGAGGTTACGCAGAATAATTACCGTGCGTTAAAAACCTGTCAGGAAATTCGGCGCTATAAAGCCGGCATAGGCTTCCTTCATGAAATTCTTTTCTATGTAAGAGGGAATCCCCTTTTATACGGAAGCAGCAATACTTTTCCCGCGGAACGATTTATCGACAAGTACTACCTTTACCAGGGTCTTAAACAGGATGAATTTCAGGATCTTTTGGAAAATGTCGCGTCACCCACGCTGCTGCCCGCCCGAACCGTTCATATGAATAATACGGATTACCGTCTGATTACCTATTTCGTGCCCATCCATTCCGGCGGAGAGGCTTATGCCACTGCCGTTTTCATCATAGATGAGGCGGCAATTACCAACATTGTTCAGGAGATATTCGGAGCCCATGCAGGAAACACGGCTGTTTTCGGCATGGACGGCGAGCCCCTGCTTACTCTGAAAAAGGGAGAGTATGAGCTTCTCCAGCAGATTTATACCAAACTAAACCAGGAAGGAAGCTCAAAGGGTGCTCTGGAAATTGACGGTCAGGAATACTTAATCACCACAGCCTCCGGATCCCGGGGCTGGAGCTATCTCTCCTATTGCAAAACAGAGGACATTATGGGCCCAGTTGTAGGGGTTCGCTATATGGTGGGCGTTCTGGTTGTTATTATACTCGTTTTCGAAATGCTGGTGGTATGGTTTTCCTTCAGTGTTAACTATCTGCCTATCAAACGTATTTTCAGGAAGCTGGAATTCAAAACCGAAAACCGGGGAGCAAACGACATACAGGATTTTGATATGGCCATTGATTCATTGCTGACGGACAATCTCCATTTGCGCGAGTATCAGGAGGAAACCCGGGATACCCGGATACAGCGCTTTGTCCGTGATCTTTTCAGCGGAGATATTCAGGATGCCGATCAATGCAAAGCGCTGGAGAAGAAAAACAAAATGGTTCTCAGCGGCAGGTATCTGGCTACGGTCCTTTTATGCATCGAGGGTGGTCAAAGGAAGCTGCAGCAGCTTGCCGGCAGAATACAGGAGGCCGCAAATACCCTCAGGCCCCATCAAATCCAGCTCTATCCCATAGATACAACGGGAGTTGATACCATACCCGTGCTTCTTGTCTTTGAAGAGCAAAGCCTGCTGGAACAGGCTGTAAAGACCTTGTTCCAACAGGCTGCCGACGGCAATATGGATGTGACCGTGGGTGTTTCCCCGGTCTATGATGACCCGCTGGATATATCTATGTCCTTCTCACAGGCCTGCCAGGTTCTGAATTACCGCTTTATAAGGGGAAAGAATACCATTCTCCATTATAAAGAGCTTGTTACAGCGGAACGCAAGCAGGTTTGGTACCCTAAGTATGAAATGGAAGAGCTTGTGAAAAATGTAAGCGGCGGGAATATTGAAGGCATCAACCGGAATGTCCGCAGCGTCATTGAGCATATCAAAAAGGACGATATGGATATCTTTGCGGCCCGCTGTCTTTGTTATGATCTTATCAACACCATTGTGAAGTTTGTTTCGGAGCTGAATATTGAGGCGGATGAAATGTACGCCCACCTGAACAGTGTGATAAGCTTTACGGAAATCGAAGTCATCGATGAGCTGGGGGAGTGCCTGGACAAGTTTTGTGTAAAGCTGTCCCGGCTCATTGTGGAGAATAAGTGCACTCAGGCCGAGGAGCTTGTGGATTATGTGAAGAAGCACTATACGGATAAGGATTTCTCCGTGCGAAGCATGTCTGAGGACGTACACATGTCCTATTCCTATATGAGCAAATTTTTCAGGATTAAAACCGGCTATACCATTTTGGACTATGTAACAATGCTCCGTTTTGAAAAAGTGAAATACATGCTGGCCAACACCAATGAAACAATTAAGGAAGTTATTCTGGCGGCCGGTTATGTGGACATCCCCAATTTTTGCAGAAAATTTAAGCAGCGGGAGGGTGTGAGCCCCAGCCAATACCGTGAAAACAAGGGCAAGCCGCCCAGCTCCCTATTGCCTTAAACGAAAACGATTCATTATACCAGCTACAGGCCTGCTCCTATTCCCTTCACAAAGGAAAATGAGCAGGCCTGTAGCTTTAGCCTGGGGAAAAAGCCCTGCTGCCAGGGCTATAGGCGGTTTTCCTCCATAATGAGGCGTGGCGCTTGACAAAGGCCATAGGGCTGCACGTTGTAATTGGAAGTATGCTCTCTGCCTCGGGTACGGAAGGCGGCATCATTGGTGGTGCGCTTTTTTCCCGATGCCAGGTGGAAGGGGCCAAGAAGGTTGCGGGGGCTGGAGAATACCTCAATAACAAGGGTATTTTCCCCCGGCTTTAAGCTCTCATGGATATCCAGGGGTTCCTCTGTGTGCCAGGGCAGGGCATAGCTGTCTTCGTTCACGTCCACCCGCAGGCAGGTTGCCAGGAAGGCGGGAATTTGAAGCTTGACCCTGATGCCCTCCTTGGGCTTATGATAATAGCAGTAGCGATAGCGCATGGAACCGGCGTAATGAAAATACCCCTGAAGGGTCCAGTCTCCTAAAGAAAGGCGGGGTATTTCTTTTTTGATGCGGCGTTCCGTATCCACATGGAAAGCCCCGATAAGGTAACAGTCCTCAATTTCCATGGCATTTAAATACCGGCAGGAAAGCTCCAGCGTATTTTTCCCGGTGATAACCAGAGGCAGGGAAAGAACGCTAAACGCTTTGTCCAGAAAATGGCCCTTTGGATGAGAGGTGACGGGTATTCCGTTAAGGGAAGCGGAAAAGTGGGATGCTTCCTCCAAAACCAGCTCCAAAGGCTTATCCGGAATTTCCTCCACCTCAAACTCAAAACGTATGTTAACAAGGTGTCCGTCACCGGGATGGGAAATGGAGGCCCATCTGTAACGCTGCTCCTGCCCGTTCATTTCAATGGGGGCCATGTTAAGCCCGTCACGTACCCTTCGCTGCATTTCCCACACGTAGAGGGGCTCGGACCAGGGGCCGTTATCCAGGCTGTAGCGGCAAACATCCAGAATGAGAGAGTTGGGCAGTGTTCTTTCGATGGGGACGGTGGAAGGAAAAACATGCCCTGTTTCCCTTTTAGGCGGGTGGAGAGCCGGGGACACTTGGGGCTGAGCCTTAGTATCGATGACATAAAGCTTTGAGCCCGTCCTGTCCAGGATTTCAGGAAGATAAAGGCCCTGGCTGTCTCTGAGAAGAACACGGGGAATTTTTTTGCCTGTTAAAAGGTCCCATTCTTCCACTGCGCCAAAGTCCTCAAAGCGGATCTTTACCTCCTGGGGATGCTCACGATCGTTGTTAACCACAAACAGGACACGAATATCTTCAATTTTTCGAAGCATGCAGAGTACCCGGATGTTTTCCAGGCCCAGTTCATCGGTAATGGAAATACGTCTGGGGAGGACAGCTTCCAGTGCGCAGACCGCTTCACCCGCACTGTCCCGTACCATGCAATTGGGGTGAGCGAACAGAGCTGCAAGGAAAGGAGAGGGGGCCCCCTCTGTCATTGTAGGAGTGGGCGTCAGAGCGATGACTTTTCCGCCTGCCTCCATAAAACCCATGAGCTTTTCACGGGTGGAATCAAAAAGGGTATCGCAGGCTGGAATAATTACCGCTTTGTAGACAGCCTGATTCACTGCAAAAAGTCTGCCTTCAATTCGGGCGTGTTCAGAAAGAATGGTTTCATCACCCAGATCTGCGTCATAATGTATGCCGGTCAGATGCTTTAAAAAACGGTTAACGGTATAGCCGTACCGGTTAATGGCTTCGATATCCCGTTCCGCCCCCCTTACCGGGTTTCCATAGGGACTGGTGCCCAGCCGGGCCCAGGCGGTGCTCATGGGATGAAGGACCAGCACGTCCCTCACAACCTTCCCCTGAGTCAGGACTGCACCTAAACGCGCAAAATAGTCCTCCACGATTTTGTTTTGATTCCACCAGGTGGTATTGTAATTGAAGCTGGGAGGATAATCTCTTTTGCGGCACCCCTTAAGGCTGTAGAAGGCCAGATGGGGGCTCCTTATTGTTACGCCCAGAACATACTGCCAGTCCCCGATCCATTTTTGCCCCTCAAAGGAGAATTCCCAGCCGGTACAGCCGTAGGTTTCGGTGAGCACCTCCTGCTTGCCGAACTGGTTGGCTACGCTGGCGCACTGCTTGACGGTCATATATTCATCGGTCTGCTCTGCCAGCAAATCGATGCCCGGTACATGCTGGCAGACGTAGTGGGGCATAATGGAGCCGTTCACCCGGGCAGAGAGCCCCAGCTTGTCTTCCTGCAGGAAGTGGCCCGTATATGCGATGCGGTTTTCCCCGCACCAGGCTCCGATAACCTTTGAATAGGCTTCAACAAAACGTTGGGATACGGTATGCCAGTAATCGTGACGGATCTTGGGGCTCTTTTCATGATTGAAATACAGGCAGGGAAGGGTGTCGAAAACGCAGTAGCCCCGCTTTTGGAAGAAATAATCTTCAAAGCCTGTGGTCCATGGAATCCAGCTGCGTTTGGGGTGAAAGGAGGCGTGCCTGTCGGCCAGGCTGGCTTCGTCCGTAAAGATTCCCGGAACCGTAGTACCCAAGGTGCCGCCCAGGACGGCCTTGTATTTGTCGTGGGTGGATTCCAAAAAGCGCTTTACGGAGCGGGGATTCAGATTATCCGGCGGAGTTTCGTGATTAAACCAGGTGGATTTGCCGGAAACCTCAAGGCGCAGAACCAGGATGCATTCCTCCCGGGACAGGACGGGAGCGGATTTTGGATCAATTCTTATGATCTCCGAAGCGGTGTGACCGTCCACAGCAGCGCGGTACACTGCCAGAACATTGGGTTCCTGAAGGTAAGCGGTATTGCCGTCGGTAATCACCTCAAGAGTGGCCCCTTTAAGCCGGGAATCATCTCCAAAACGCGCAGGCAGCGTACCTCCGGCTGTACCTGAGGGCCAGCGGTCCTCGTCGTACAGCCATGCCTGGAGGCCCAAAAGCCTGGCTTCATCTACGGCTGCCCGAATGCAGTCCATCCATTCCTTACCCATGTACTCGGTCTCCAGGCCTTCCCTGGAATGCATAAAAAATCCGCCGACACCGTTTTCCTTCATTAAACGTATTTGCCGTCGGATTTCTTCAACATCAAGCTTTTCATTCCACGCCCAGAATAAGAGGGAGCGGTGTTCCGCCCCCGGATGATCAAAGGCCTGGGTTAATAATTTCCTGCTCATGACTCTCCTCCGCTTTATTTGTCGCACTTTAGTCCAAAAACAAGCTTCTGTCAGGGATTAAAGCTTGTCGAAGCAAAATTTCGCATAGGCAATTCGCTCGCGCTTCCAGGTGTAAGCGACATGAAGCTCATTATTGTCTATGGCAACAATGGCAGGATAAGAAAAGCCTCCGGGGCCGTCCTCCAGCACATAGAGCTCCTGCCAGGTTTCTCCGTTATCGGCCGAGGAGTAAAGACTTAAGGGAGTACGCGGGCCTTTATAGTAATTGGGCAGGTTAGGCGCGGGATTTAGGGCCACCACCAGAGCGCCCGAAGGGAGCCGGACAAGATCGAGACCGCTGTTGTTGTTGGGAAGACCTGTGGCATAGGCGGTAGACCATGTCCTTCCGCCGTCGGAGGAATCGCTTTTAAAGACGGCGGAGCTGGTGCTGCGAAGCAGCATATGAACCTTACCGGCCTCATCCTCCCACAGGGTGGGCTGGATAACTCCCTTTCCGTAACAGAAGTACTTGCTTTGGGGCCGGTGGAGGGTCTCGGCCTTGTAGCCTACCCGGCGCAGTGGAACCAGTGTGCTTTTGCTCCAGGTTTTTCCATTATCCTCAGAGATGTCCGCAAAAGCATCCCAAAGCTCCCCTTCATAGGATGCCGGTGCAAGGATATTACCGTTTTTCAGGCGGATGGGCTTGTTTTTAACCGGTCCCCTCCCACCGGAAGTGTCCCCCGGTACCAGCTCCTGGGGAGCGGTCCAATTTTGTCCATTGTCATGGGACAGGATGAAAAAGGTTTTCCATTCGGAGATAGCAGCACCGCATTTGTAATAGAGGACAAGGGTCTTTTCGTCCAGGCTGAAGAGTACGGGATTCCACAGTGCTGTACCCCGGGCATCCGCCACCTTCCTTGGGCGCTCCCAGCTGCCGTTTTGACGAAGGGATACCCATATTGCCACATCGGGTGCCTTTTCCCAGCTTCCGGCGAACCAGGCAGCCAGTACCCGATCTCCCGGCAAGGGGAGGAGGGTAGCGGCGTGGGCGCTGTCGAAATCCCGATCTTCTTCTATTATGTACTCTCTGGTAACTGAGGTTATTTTCATGGTATTCTCTCCTTATCTTTTATCTTTTTCAGATACATGCCGTCTGTTTGACAGGCATACCCTCACATGTGGGGATACCGCCTTTTTACACCTCGTATTCCGGACGCATGGGAGAAAAGACCTCGATGAACTCGGTATCCTCCAGAGCTTCTGTGCTGTGATATTCCATGGAATCCCAGACATAGCCTCCACCGGGACCGATTTCTCCTTCCTCGTAAACCTTTTTGTCCGAATCGGCCAGCTGGTATTTCAGCCTGCCCGAGAGCACGTACCCGTTCTGCACGGCTTTATGGTTGTGGATCTCAAGTTTGGATCCCTTTTTCATGGTGAAATGGCACAGCATGGTTTCGTTATTATAGGAAAGGTTGGTCTTCACAAGGCCGGGGCGCATCTCGATTTGTTTTTCAAGGGTCAGATTTGTAATCTTGCGGCTCATAATCCCATTTCCTCCTTAAGGGCTTCAATTTCCCGGATAAGGCTGTCCCAGCCTTCAATAAACAGGCTGCGGAAAAGCGCTACCGGGGCAAAATTGGCATAATCCCCGGGGCTCAGGCCGTCGGCGCAGTAAGCACGCTTAAAATCAGGAACTTGCCGCATGAGCTCGTCAAAAACGTATTCCGCAGCCGATGTGTCCATGCGGTTGATAACAGGAGTGTCCTTAGCAATAAGCGTATGGGCATCCTTCCAGTTGAGGGTGATATGGACATGGCCACCTACGAACTCGGTAAAGTGATGGGGGCCTCTGGCGCCTCCGCCCAGAAGGATTCCCGGATATCCCTGCCTGCCCATAAGGCGGTATTGTCTTCGAGTGAGCAGGGTGCCGGCCTGGAAGAGAATATCCGGCTCGATGTTTATTTCACCCCGATCGTACTGCATTCTCAGGCACTGGTCAAAGATACCCGCGATGCAGGTGACAAAGAAGGGCGGGGTTTTGCCTGATAAAGAGGAAGAGGATTTGTAAGTTTCGCAGGCTGCAACCACCTGGGACATACTCATGATTTCGGTGGCGATGATGGGAATATCCCGGCGCACCAGCTCGTCAATGGCCGTCAGACCCGCTTGGGTAACCGGTATTTTTGCAAGGTAGTTAGGCCCGAGGGAAATGCCTGCAAGGGCTTCGTTAACAATGCAGTCCGGATCCTCCTCTGCATAGGGATCCCCCTGGAGGGAAACCAGTCCGGCACGCCCTCGGGAGTCCTGGAACAGGGAAGAAAAGTGGCCCATTAAATTTTCTACGGCGCTTCTTTGAGCAAGAACCGCTGCCTTCCTTACATCGCCTGTGGTGTGAAGGGCCTGCTGCAGCCATTTAAGAGCTTTGGGCCGCATTTTTGGAGCTGCAAGCATTTTGGCCGTGTAGGTGGGGTTTGTGGTGCAGTGAACGGCGCCGTGGTTAATAGCCAGGCTAGCCTCCTCATCGGTAGGATTATTAATCCAGAAGCGGGTGGGGGTATAATCATGCACCCTGTGAAAGTAGCTTTTCCTTTCCATTGAATGTCTCCTTTAAATTTCGGCTGCAGCCCTGAGTATTGCATCCGGGCCAAGGCCGTATTTCAGTAAAAGCTCATTTCCGAAGCCGGACTCGGGATAGCAATCCTTAAGCCCCAGCCGAGTAACCCGGCAGGGATAATGCTCCGAGGTAAGTTCGCATACTGCGCTTCCCAGTCCGCCGATAATGTTGTGATCCTCCACGGTTACAATACGGCTGCAACGGCGTATAAGGGGAAGCAGCGTATCACAGTCAAGAGGCTTTATGGTGCTGACATTTACAAGTGTTACACCCACACCCTGCTCAATAAGGGCCTTTGCAGCCGTAAGTGTATTGGCCAGCACGCTTCCGCAGGCCAATAGCAGCACATCGTCGCCCTGGGAAAGGAGAACGTCGGCATTAAGCGCATCGGGTGCTTCCTGACTATAAATAACAGGATCACGGCCGCTTCCAATGCGGACGTAGACAGGACCTGGAGTTAAGTAGGCAGCCTGCACAGCCTTTTTGGTCTGCTTTGCGTCGGCAGGAGCAAGGACTCTGATGCCTGGTATACTCCTTAAAATTCCTAAATCCTCAAAAAACTGGTGTGTAACACCCTCTCTTTCACCTGCCGACATGCCTGCATTTGCACCGAAAAATTTAACATTCAAACCGGGATAGGCAACAAAGGTGCGCATTTGCTCGCATGCCCGCATAACGGCAAAGCCCGCGTAGGTGCAAACATAGGGAACCATGCCAGCGGAGGCAAGCCCCGCTGCTGTCATGACGGCATTCTGCTCGGCGATACCGACCTCAATGACCCGGCCGGGGAATTCCGCCTGTAGTTCCTGAGCCCGGAAAACAGCGATAGAATCCGCACTGACCATCACTACCCTTGGATCCTGCCGCATCAGCTCTATGAGACCGGCGGTAAAAAAAATCCTTGTGCTTTCAAATTCAGTCATGCAGCATACCTCCTAAGGCGTTGACGGCGTCGGCATATTCCTCTTTGGTGGGTGTACGCTTATGCCAGGCGTTGTTATGCTCCATAAAGGGGACGCCCTTACCCTTTATTGTGCGGGCAATGATGCAGGTGGGCGTGTCCTCGCAGGCCCGGGCCTTCTCGGCCGCATCCAAAATGGCAGCGTAATCGTGCCCGTCTATGGAAAGCACATTCCATCCGAAGGCCTGAAACTTTTCGGGGATATTGATAATTCCGCCCACGGCCTCAACCGTTCCTCCCGACTGCATGCCATTGTTGTCAATAAAGAGAGTGAGGGAACCCAGACGGTATTTAGGTGCTGCCTGGGCGGCTTCCCAGAGCACGCCCTCCCCCAGCTCACCGTCCCCGCACAGAACATAGGTGCGGTAGTCTTTTCCGGTGAGCCTTCCTGCCATAGCCATACCGAAACCGGCACCCAGGCCATTGCCCAGAGAACCGGTGGTCATATCCACTCCGGGGGTTTTCTTCATATCGGGGTGCCCCTGCAGCAGGGAATCCATTTTGCGAAGGCTGGGGTATTCCTCTTTTGAGAAAAAGCCCTTCATGGCAAGTGCCGCATAGAGGGCGGGGCAGGCATGCCCTTTGGAGAGAATGAAACGATCCCTGTCCGCCCACCGGGGATTTTTCGGGTCCACCTTCATTATCTTGAAATAAAGTGTTGTAATAATATCCGCCGCCGAAAGGCTTGGGCCAAGATGCCCGTCACCGCTGCGGTATACCATTTCGATGGCATCCAGGCGCAGCTGGGCAGCGGTACCGGAGAGTTCACAGGGAGTCATAGTTTGCCTCCTCCGAGAGTTTTTCGACTATTTTTTGAATGTCCAAAGCACCGTAACGGGGACTGGAATAGACAGGCTTTCCCGTGGCAAGGGAGATAGCCTTTTCACAACCTGCCATGGAGCCCTGAGCCAAAAGGAAGCAGTCCACCCTATCGCTTAAGGGTAGGGCTCTGGCCACCAGCAGTTCCTCCAGCTGTTGGGCTGAAACACCGAATGCGCCTTCTGCCAGCGTATCGACAAGTGTTACGTTCCGGCCTTCCTGTTCGGCCATATTCCTTATAAGCCTTTTGGTGGGCTCCAGGGTGGCGGAAAGCGTAGCGATTACGCAAATCGTTCTGTGCTCTCCCACCGCAGCCCGGGCCATGCCTTCATCGATACGGACAAAGGGAATCTGCATTTTTTCAAAAAGGGGTTTTGCTGCGTCTGCAATATCACCTACGGAGGAGCAGGCGTTGTAAACAATATGGGCTCCCTGCTGCACCGCGTGAAGGTAGAGTGCCGAAAGCCGGCGCACCGCCGGTGGGGACGGGCTCCCGTTGACAATGGCATCTTCAATAATGTCCGGGGCGCTGAATGAAAGAAATGTGACCGGACGGTCGATGAGAACCTGTTTTATGGAACTTTCCACCAGGTTCACCAAACTTGTGGGCATGCCGGTATAAACCACGGCAATTTTCAGAGGTTTCAACATAAGCTTTAACTCCTTTATCCTTTCCTTTTCCGGTAATCGTTTTCTTAAAAAGGAATGAGTCTTATATACCAGATGGCGATTGTGGAGTGCGGGAGCCAGGCGGCAAGCTTCAAAGATCAGCTTTCGGAGTGCTCTTCCCTTTTGCCCTCGCTCCACATATCGTAGTGGTCGTTTATGGTTTCCAGAACACGCTCGCTTTGCCGGTTGATGATGACATCGGCCAGCAAGCGGTGGCAATCGATAAAGTATTGTACATTGCCTGCCTCCATACCCCTTCGAATGGTCTCTCTCCTGCTGGGGATGGTGAGCTTGGTGATAACCTGGCTCAGATTGGGGAGCAGGGCATTATGAGCTGCCGCTTCAATGCTGCGGTGAAAGTTTATATCGCACTGGAGCAGAATTTCCAAATTACCGTTGAAATGCTGCAATTGGTGAATAAACTCTTCACATTGGCTGCGGATGTTTTCCATATCCTTTTCCGTGCCCTTGGCTATGGCCAGCTGGGCTACTCCCTGATCAAAAACCCGGCGCACTTCAATAAGATCCTCCAATGCACTCTGCTCCACAATCATTCCGTAAAGTACAGGATTAAACATGCGCTCGGAATAGGTACCGGCAACATAGGTTCCTTCCGCCCGCCGTATTTCCAGTACGCCCAGGGCTACCAGTACCTTTACCGCCTCACGCACCGGGTTTCGTCCAACGCCAAGAGCCTCCGAAAGCTGCTCCTCCGTGGGGATTTTATCACCCGGCTTGTACTGCCTGCTGAGGATTGCGTCAGTAATACGCTCCATTACAAGATCCACCACAGAGCGGTTATTTATGGGCTTCATTCCAAACTCATTCTTATCCATGTCTGTTCGTCCTTTCCTTATTGCCAATGGGTTACTTCGTAAAAACAACCGATCAAAGGGATACTTTTTTACTATTCTGCCGGGTGAAAAGGGCTTTAGGCCGACGGTAATTCCAGTTGATAATGTATGGGCATCCAAATACGCATCTCCCCGAAGCCCCGGTTATCCCAGGCGAAATAGGGGATCAGGCGAAGAGGGACTTTTTGAAGGCCTCCAACCTTGAGGGGCTGATACAGGGCATCGGGCCGGTATTGTGTTTTATGCAGGCAGGCTCCTTCTGTTTCAAGTGCAATCATATGCTTACCCGAAAGCTCAATGGGAACCTCTGCAAAACCGGCATTGGACAACAGGAACAAATCGTCAAGGGTGTTCACGGATGCGTCAGGGCTTTCAAGACAGTAGACCAGGGGGCCTCTTTCCACACAGACCTGATTGGCATCCTCTTCAACCAGAGGATGGGCCACAGTGTACCGGGCCGGCATATCCAAAAAAAGCTCAACGGAAGCATCCTTGGGATGCTCAATATAAACCTCGGCGTACTGCCCCGCATCAGCGGCGCCAAGGTCCCTTTGACGGCCGTTCCAGGAAATATACCCCTTTTCCATCCAGGCAGGAATGCGGAGCTTGAGGGTAAACCCCTTATCAGAAGCGGCTTGTGTGACGGTAAAACGAATCGCTCCCTGCCAGGGATAGTCGGTTTCCTGACACAGGGTAAAATCTGCGCCGTTTTTCAGCTGAAAACGGGCCTTGCTGGATCCGTACAGTCCCGTCCAGACAGTATCGTCGGTTTGCATATAACAGTATTCTATAACCTGCATGAGGCTGCGGGACAAATTCGTTGGGCAGCAGAAACAATGGAAGGTGTCTGTCCGCTCAAGAGGCCACATGAGGGGGTAATCCAGCTTTCTGGCCCGGCGCAGGGTGTTTTCGTAGAAGTATTTGCTGCCGTCAAGGCTCACGGCGGCCAGGGCCAAATTAAAGGTAGCACGCTCAATAAAATCAAAATATTGGGCATCCGGTTTGATGGCAAACATTCGAAGAGCCCAAAAAATACTTCCAAGGGTTGCGCAGGTTTCATTGTAAGCCGTGACATTTGGCAGCTGGTATTCATAACCGAAGGCCTGATGGACATACTGGGCTTTTGTAAACAGTCCGAAGGGGGATGTGCCGGTATAAAGGGCACCGCACCCGCCTGTGATGTAAAGCTTTTTTGTGCAAAGGTTTTCCCAGCAGCTTTCCAGAACTGGAAGGAGAGTTTCGTCTCCGGTTTCCAGGTAGAGATCCGCAACTCCAGCGTAAAGATAAGTGGAGCGGACACCATGGCCTACAATGGTGCGGTGCTCACGCAGCGGAAGGCGGTCCTGGTTGTCATCGGTGCCGTTTTTAACCATATCGCGAAGGTCAATGGCTGTTATGGCCATGTCGAGGTATTTTTTTTCTCCTGTTGTCCGGTACAGCTCCACAAGCCCCATGTAATGGGAGGGGCACACTGCGGTCCAGGCCTTGCTGTTGGCCAGTATGTCCTCATAGGTGCGTTCAAGGTAGGCGGCGCACCGGATGGCGACCTCTAAGAAATTATCCTTGCCCGTAATACGTTTGTGGGCGCAGGCCGAGGTAAACAGATGTCCGAAATTGTATTCCTCAAAATCATTAATATCCCCGTGGCGCTTGACGCCGTTCGATACTTTTTCTCCAATAATCTGCTTGGTGGAGATATAGCCGTCGTCCAACTGAGCCAGGGCAATAAGACTGATGAATTCATCCAGCTTCAGGTCGAGCTTTTCATTCCGGCTTTTGGCATAGTCATAAACCATACCTTCCATGAGCTTGTAAAAATCCCCGTCGCCGTAAGGGGTGCCTCGAAATTGGCCCTCGCTCAGTCCCGCGGCGATGCGGAAATTCTCCACCTGATGAAAGAAGCTGTCCCTGTCGTCAAATATACTCAGCACATGGGGAATGGTAATCTGGGCGCAGTCATTGAACCGGTCCTTCCAAAAACCGTCCAGCCAGTCAATGCTGGCAAGAGGCAGCGGCACGGCTTGAGCAAACGCGCTGTTGCGGGTATCGATAAGCATGGTTCTACCTCCATAAGATACTATGTACAACATCCTACGTTCCATGTATCAAGTATATGCTTCCGATTTGATATTTACAAGAGTATTAGGAATACTAGGTTTGAATTCTTTCAGATATTTTATTTAAGGCTATTTAAGGCCTGGGCAAAGCGGCTGAAACCTGTTCCGGTTAACTAAACTACCCCTTAATCGGAGGACAGTGGTTGAAAGCGGTAGCTTTTCTTCCGGCAGCTGTGGGTTGCAAGTATCAGGGCAATGGTTTGTTGGGTTGTTCCGCCATGCGTCCCTTCAGGAAGAAAACCGGGTGTTTTTGGAGGGAACAGAAAAAGCCATTTTGGTTTCTTTTCTCCAAATGAGATTCACGAGCAATAACAGATTATGGCCCTTGCACGATCGTATGAAATGCTATATAATATGGCTTACTGTGCTAGGTGGGGAGGTAGCGGTGCCCTGTATCCGCAATCCGCTGTAGCGGGATCGAATTCCTGCCCGAGGCCTATGCGTGTAAAGTCCGTCATGCGGCAAGGTACAATGATGATTGGGTCTTGCGCAATTCAGAACTGTGAACCCCGTCAGATCCGGAAGGAAGCAGCGGTAAGCGGATCCTCTGGGTGTGCCGCAGGTTTACCTGGTTGGAGTATACTTACGCATAGCACGTTTATATTTGTAGGTCGACGGCAGGTGCACAGTTTTATTCTTGCAATTTAGCGTAAAAAGCATTTATTGGATTTCATTTATAACGATTTTTATTTAAGTAACATTCGAGAAATCCTTTTTATAATTTTCTGATGAACCCATCGAAACGGCTCACCATGGAAGGAATGGATACGTCCTATGGCTCATACGGCCCTGTATCGCAAATGGAGACCACTTACCTTTGAGGATGTAGTTGAGCAGCAGCATATTGTGGCTACCCTGAAAAACAGTATAAAAAGACACTCCATTTCCCACGCCTATTTATTTTGCGGCACACGGGGAACGGGTAAAACCACACTGGCCCGAATATTCGGAAGAGCCATTAACTGTCTGACGCCCAATGAGGGAAGTCCCTGCAATCAATGCAGTGTTTGCAAGGCCTTAATGGAAGGTGCCGTTACCGATGTCATTGAAATTGATGCCGCTTCCAACAATGGTGTGGACGATGTCCGCGAAATTAAGGAAGCAGTGATGTATGTCCCGGTACTGGCAAAATATAAGGTTTATATCATCGACGAAGTTCACATGCTTTCTACAGGTGCATTCAACGCGCTTTTAAAGACCTTGGAGGAGCCTCCTGCCAAGGTTGTATTCATACTTGCCACTACTGAGCCCCACAAGCTGCCTGCCACTGTGCTTTCCCGCTGCCAGCGCTATGATTTCAGGCGTTTCTCAGGAGAAGGCATCGTTTCCAGGCTCAAAATCATTGCCGACGACTGCCGTGCTCATTTTGAGGACAGTGCTTTAAAGCTTATTGCCAGGCTGTCGGAAGGCGGTATGCGCGACGCTATCAATCTTCTGGATCAGTGCATTTCCATGGGCCTTACTGAAATTACCCGGGAGGACGTTCTGAAAATTGCAGGGCTGACCTCTTCGGAAACGGTTGATGCCCTGGCCCTGGCACTGGCGGCAGGCGATTCACTGGCAGCTGTTATGCTCATTGATAAGGCCATGGACGAAGGCCGGGATTTGGTGCCTCTTTGCGGACAGCTCATTGAGTGGTTCAGGGATTTAATGCTTTATCTTACCGGCGGTGAAGCCAGAAGGCTACTAACCCGGGATGAGGAAGGGCTTGGACCTTTGAAAGAGGGTGCCAATTATTTAAATTACGATCAAACCGTTTATTTATTAAAGGAGCTTTCTGAAGCCGAAGGGCGTTTAAAATGGTCGGAAAGTCCCCGTTTTTTTATGGAAATGACCATGGTAAGGCTTTGCACGGCTAAATCCTCCGCTGCATACAATGATATTGTCCGCATTGAAAACAAAAATACGGGGGAAAATGTGGAGGCCTTACTGGAAGCGCGAATTGCCCGGCTTGAAAAAGCACTTGCAGAGGCTCTTTCCGGACAAAGCAGCAAGAAAATAGAAAACGCTTCTCACTCCAAAAGCGAAAAAGCTCAGGAAATAAAGGAGACAGTTGTTAATGCAGCTTCTGAAAAGGTTAAGGCAGAAGTGCAAAAAGCTGAACAAAAGGAGCCTTATTTAGGACAGGATTTAAAGGAATGGCCTCAGGTTGTGGAGGACATACGTAATTCGGGCAAAATGAAAATTTATGCCTATCTTTTGGATACCCGCTGTGTATTAAGAGGTGAAAATCAAGCCTTGGTGGTTGTCGGCGCAGAAGATGGCCTTAAAAAAACCGTGTTGGCCAGAAACGACAGTATTGAGGCTATTCAGGGATCACTGCACACTGTCACGGGAAGAGATTTTAAAGTGAAAATTGCCGATCTTTCAGCCTTAACCGATGAGGTATCAAAAGAAGAGCCCACAGACCCTGTTCTTGATAACCTTAAAAAATTTGCTACGGAAAACAATATTAAACTGGATGTTTATACTTGACAAATATGACGGGAAATTGATATATTTTATGGGTCAAGTGATGTTCATATCTTTTGATAACTCCCTGCAAGCCACATTAAAATGTATATTTTATGAATAGGATGATTTCAATCTGTAGCGTTTGTCTGTTGCCAGGCCGAAGCATTTTTTATGCTGTGAGGCGGGTTAATAATTATTAAATTTTCTTTCTTATACCCTTTAAATTTCTTATATCTTAGTAAATTCAAGATTATTTTTAAATAACACAAGGCGGTGTTTTATGGAAGAAAGGTCAATTCTAGAGGGGAAATCGCTTGAGGATTTGCGCTATATAGCAAAAATGCTCGGGATGAAAAATCTGATGCGTCTTAGAAAATCCGAATTGGTTGACGGAATTATTGCGCAAGGTATTTCCTCTGCTGGAGTGCTGGAACAAAATATTTCGGCCCGCAGTGCCGTGAAGGAAGAGGAGAGTCCGGCAGTACCTGCTGTTAAGGTTAAGGCTGCCGATGCCGTAGCGGATAATGTCAAAACCGATGAAGGCAAGAACAGCTCTTTACCCCAAGAGGCTCCGGTGTCCAGGAAAAAAAGTGTGACAGCATCATCTGAAGCCGATGAAGCCGGTTCCAAAAAAAGAGGGAGACCCAAGGCTTCTCCTGCAAAAGAGCAAAAAGAGACAGTGGAAGCTGCTACAAAGGAACCTGTGGAAAGCCTTCCGGCAGCGGAAGCTTCAAAGGATGCGGAAAAAGTCTCTACGGATGTAAAGCCACCGGCAAGAAAATCTCAGTTCGGTAAGGATGCGGAAATGGTTCGAGGAATTAAAAAAGCCGATAAAAAAGAACCGTCTGTGCCTGTCACATCTTCTAAAAAATCCACTGATAAAGCTGAAAAAGAAGATAAAAAAGCTTCTTCACATAAAAAAGCACAGCCTGCATCCAAGGAGCCTTTGGCTTCCAAGGCTCAGGAGCATGAACCCATAGCCGCAGCTCCTGAAAAGCCATTGGTAAAGGACGCTGCCGAAGCTGTAAGTGAGACTGCAGTTAAAGAAGTGCCGTCTGCTCCAGAAGAAGCTGTAAAAATTCCTGAGAGCCAGGCTCCGAAAGCGGATGAAAAGGCCGTTTCTTCTGAAGCACAAAAGTCAGGTACAGCAAGCCCGGTAAGAACGGGCCTGAAAAAGCATGATGACGATGGTGTAAGCATCCGTGTTCGCCCTCGTCGCAAGCCTCAGAAGGAAGAGGAGGGGGCCCTGAATTCACAGCCTCTTGCAGGCGAACTGGCGTCTGAAGCTCAAAATGCACCTCAGGTGACCGTACAGGAGCCTAAGGCACCCGAGGTTCGAATTCAAGCGGGTAAGCCGGAAGCCCGTGTTCCGGAAACCCGGAATTCTGAAGCCCGTGTTCCGGAAGCCAGGAATCCGGAAGCCCGTGTTCCGGAAGAAAAGCCTCAGGGCCAGGTTCATAGGCCGGAAGAGACAAAACCCCGGAGCTTCCATCTGCGTGAAAGAACGGAGCCCCAAAGGCAGGAGGGCACTCAAAGGGGCGCAGCTTTTCAGGCCGATACCTCTGAGGTCAGAGAGAAGCCCGGTGAAAAAAACGTGCCCGTTCAGGAAGCCGGCGGCGTAAGCTATCCGTCCGACCCTGTTGAGACAATTGAAGGTGAAGCTGTTCCTGAAGCCGACAGAGGGGATGAAAACGGTTCTTCCGAAAACGGGACTGGAGACAGCCGCTTTGCCAACCGCTATCAGAAAAACAAGGAGCTTTACAAGCTTGAAAGCGATAATCCCGTCAACGGTATATTAGAGGTACTGCCAGATGGTTACGGCTTTTTGAGAGGCCATAATTACCTCTCGGGACCCAAGGATATCTATGTTTCGCCCTCACAGATTCGCCGCTTTAATTTAAAGACCGGTGACAAAATTGTGGGCAAGGGACGTATTCAAAAAGAGGGAGAAAAGTTTCAGGCCCTGCTCTATGTTTCCAGCGTCAACGGAGACACACCGGATTTTGCTCTTCGCAGAAGGCCCTTTGAGCAGCTGACTCCCATTTATCCCAATGAGCGTATTACGCTGGAAATGGAGCCCAAGGAGCTTTCCACCCGGCTTATCGACCTCATTGCACCTATCGGAAAGGGGCAGCGCGGACTTATTGTATCGCCGCCCAAGGCCGGTAAAACCATACTCCTTAAAAAGATTGCCAATTCCATCACAAGCAAGCACCCGGAAATTGAGGTCATTGTTCTTTTAATTGATGAGCGTCCTG
>JAFADM010000099.1 GCA_023424865.1 Bacillota bacterium
CAAGCATGGCATTGAGCGAATCCTTCACCGTACCGTCAGCCTGAACAAAGGCCATGCGTAAACGGGTTAAATCAATGAGAATGAAGGTAAGGGGAATCAACGCCGCAAGAACAATGCACAAAAAAACAGTTATGTTCCCCTTCTGGTTTTTCCACATAGTTTTTACTCCCTTCCCGGTACAACGCGGCCTGCAGGCCAGTGTTTAGGCTAAAAATTTGAAAAGCCAGTATTAATGCCGCTCTATGATGAAAAATACTCCAGTATTTTATCCAGCACATCTCGTATGGGTGTGATGATTTTCTCTTTAATCGCCATTAAAGGAGATTCGTCGATAAGCTGAGCAACATAATCCGTATTTCGGATAAGCTCCGGAGTATCCACAACGGCTTTTTCAGATACTCCGGTAACAAAAGTACCTCCGGATGCCCCTACAAAGCCTGTAATTCCTCCTGCTGCCAGCCGGAAGGGAACTTTTATTCGAACCTCCACCGTACTAACAAAAACGCCCTGGTTAAAAATAACCTCCACGCCTTCAGCCAAGGCCCCGGCTCCCCCCTTGTACCCCATATGCTGCAGCCGGGCAACGATATAATGCCTGGCTGCCTCTTCCTTTGCACCGGTTTCCCAAAATTTGAGCCCACCGTAAAGCTGTTTATTTTCCCTGTCAGATACACTCAAAGTACCACTTTCCAGCACATCCAACGGAAGAGGGTTATAATACCAAACTCTGGCCAGACCATCCGCCGTATTTCTGGCCAAGGATTGTATTTCCGCCCTGTCATTCATGAAAATGACAGCCTGAACCACTGCCAGCACCACTGCCAGTACCACCGGCATGACAAAGACATATTCGATAATGGAGCTTCCCCGGGTATCCTTTATTAAGCCCATGCCAGTTAAAGTCCTTTCAGCTGAAGAAGTGCGGGAGCCATACAGATGAGGATTACTGCAAGAAACATCATGCATAAAGGAAGCATAAGCTTTGAGGAAGCCGTTTCACCCAGCTGCTTGGCATTGAGCTTCCGCATCTCCCAGCATTCGGTTCCCATACGTTTAAGCTCATAAAGCATCTGGCCTCCTCCAAGCTTCATGTTTTGCTGGAGAATGCTTACAAAATGGGTAATTTGCCTTATTCGGCACCTTTCACTGAATTCGGCGAACGCCTCCCCCTCAGGCATCCCTGCCCGAATATCTGAAAGCACGGTTTCAAGCTCGACATAGAGCGGTACATTTGTCTTTTTCTCCGAAGCAATTCTCTCAATGGCCTGTCGGGTAGTTAATCCGGCATTGACAAGTAAAACCAGTTTACTCAGGAAATCCGGAAAATCTCGCTCCAAAAGGCGTTTTCGCTCCTTGCATCTGTCTTCCAGAGTTTTATCCGCTAAAAAGAAAAGGAGCACCCCCACAGCCGGGATTATAACTATGCCTTGTGTATCGATAGCGGCTACCAGGCAGAAAAAGGTGCTGAGAACCATACCGATGAACCCATAAAGGCATTTCAGAGCCCAGTGAACAAGAGTATAAAATTTCAAATGCCGATTGCCATAAAGAAGAATAAGCTTTTGTCCCAGGCGAACCCCATAGCTGCCGGCAGCGGAAAGATTCAGTTGTTCGGCAAGTCCTAAAAAGGGCGGCATCAAAGCTTTCAGGCTAAACTCCTCTTTATTGAGGGCAATAAGGTGCTTTCTGTACTTTTCATGGCACCTTAGAAATTGGAGGCCATAGCCTGCCATTAAAACCATTAAAAAAACAATGTAAAAAACCTTCATACCTTCCCTCCTCTGCAAAAATCAGACATCTATAGACATTATTTTTTTAGAAAGAGCGTAACCCGCGGCGATAAGCCCCAATGCGGCAGTCATTATAAGCCTTCCCTGAAGCGTTGTCATCAAAGGCTCCATAAACTCTCCGCTCATGGTTTTCAGAAGGAAAATAAGAACTAAGGGAGTTACCCCCATAATGTGCTGCTCCAGCTTTTTTGAAGCCAGCATGGTAGCTATATCATGACGTATTTCAACCTTTTCCCGGATGGTTGTGCTGGTGTTTTTTATAACCTCCATGAGGTTGGCGCCTGCCCGCCGGGTAATTGTCAAAACATCGGCAAAGCTCTTTATATCTTCCACTCCGCTTCGCTGAGCCAGATCGTAGAAAACAGCCTCAACGGTTTCACTCATACTTATCCTGCGGTTCATCCAGGCAAGCTCGGCAGTCAAATCCGAGGTTTTGGCAGGATAGATGCTCTCCAGAACCTTTTGTGTTTCAAGAAGGCCCTGCTCCAGGGATTTTCCGGCTGAGAGAGATACGGACAAATAATAGAGGGCATCCTTAAAATGAAGGTTCAAAGCCTCCTGGCGTTTTCGGGCCAGTTCCTTTTTACGCAGGGGAATAACCAAAAAGGCAGCCGGGCACAACACCAGAGCCGGTATGGGATGACTGTAAAAAAGCAGACCCAATGCGTAAAAAAAGCAGACCGCCACTAAAAGTGTTGTCACGTATTCCATTGGAGTAAAATGATAGCTTCGGTAATCCGGCGGTCCATCACGCTTTGTCTTTTCAATCAAGCAAAATCCCCCTTTGCTGCGCCTTATAGGTTTTTACAACAGGGCGGTTCGTTCTTACAAGACAGCCCTTAACCTCGCCCTTTTCGGAATCCTCATACTTAAATTCAAACAGCGGATTAAGTACAAGCTGCCCTTCCTGCCCTTCCAGCACCTCCGCTATGGAAAGTGTCCGGCGGGAATGATCTCTTAAACGGGATAAAAAGACGATGATATCCAGGGCCGATCCGATTTGCCTGCGAATGGCGGCCATGGGCAGAGGAGCGGCCATGAGTACCATGGTTTCCAGCCTGGAAAGCATATCGGAAGAGGAATTGGCATGCCCCGTGGACATGGAGCCGTCATGCCCCGTATTGAGACACTGGAGCATGTCCAAGGCTTCTTCACCCCGGACTTCCCCCACGATTATTCTGTCCGGCCGCATGCGCAAGGCTGTTTTTATCAGGGCATTCATTTTGATTTGCCCCTTCCCTTCGCTGTTAGAATTCCTTGTTTCCAGCCTCACTAAATTCTCAACACTGCTTAAGCGAAGCTCGGCGGAATCCTCAATGGTTATTACGCGTTCATTTCCGGGGATAAGCGAAGACAGTGCGTTTAAAAAGGAAGTTTTCCCGCTGCCCGTACCACCGCATATAAAAATATTGTACCGTGCCTTCACCAATTGGCCGAGAAAATGGGCAGCTTCCTCCGTAAGGGATTGGCAGCGGATCAGATCCTCTATGGTCATGGCTTTTTCCGGAAACTTGCGTATGGTTAAAAGAGGGCCGTTTAAAGCAATGGGAGGCAGAACCACATTAACCCGGGAGCCGTCCTCCAGTCGGGCATCCACCACAGGATCCGCCTCATTAACGCTACGATTGACACGGGACACAATGGACTGAATGAGCTCCTCCAGCCGTTCACGGCTTTCAAATACCACATCGGTTTTTTTGAGGATACCACCCTTTTCAATAAAAATATGCTCCGGCCCATTTATCATTATTTCTGTAATTTCCCGGTCCCTGACCAAAGGCTCAATGACATCCAGCCGCCGCATCTGATTGAAAACGGTATCCACAACCTTTTTAATCTGAGCTGCGGTAAATCGGGAGTTATAGCCTTTTCTGAAGCATACCTCCTCAATACGCTCCAAAAGCTTGTCCTCTGAAATTTCAGAACTTCGTCCCCCTTGGGACTCATCAAAGGCATTTTCATTCAGAACAACTTCCTTGCGAATTTCCCTGATTAACTGACGAAGCTCACTCATATTTTTTCACCGCCCTCATTCCCATGGGCGGCGCTGTCGCAATTAAGCCCCATAAATCCGGCAAAAGCGGATTTCACAGCTCGTAAATAATCAGACCCTCCCGCCAGAGGACCACCATCCCCGCGAAAACTGCTTCCCGGGGTATCCGGACTTTCTCTGTACCAGGGCAGCGCTAGAATTTCACTATCTCCCAGCCTGCTTTCTTCCGTATTTTGAGGAGAATGGCTCATAGCAGCAAGAACGGGCTGGATTTTACTCTTTAGGCCTTCGTCGGACTTAGTCTGGGTTTGTTCAAGGGCATCCAGCCATTTTTTTATCCGATAACGGGAAACAGGATTATCCGTACCGGCAACACATATACTTTCCGCAAGTTCCAGAAGCTTTTGTTCCGGTTCATCCCCTCTCAAATCCCTGTATACGATAAGCCAATCATAGGTACCCCGCCCTAAAATCGCCTGAACCAGGCTTTCGCATTCACTTGCCTTAAGCTCGAAGAGATCCCGTGGATTTAACGGAGACAGAAAATAGTCCACCCCCCAATTAGCATCATGAGACGTACAGGCTTCAACGCGAAGGGGCAGGTTTTCCTTCCCCGATTTTATGTAATAGAGCATCTCGGTAAGCCCTCTTGTTTGTCCTGTTTGAAAAAAAAGAGAGGTGGCACCAAGAGGATCCAGGTTCAAATAGAATACCTTTCCATGCTCACGTCCATAAGCTGCTGCCAGCGCAGGCGCAAGGGGATTGAAGCTCTCGCAGCCATCCACGCTGAGAACAAGCAGCATTCTGCCGCCTCCCCTTCCTGCAGGTACTACCGGCTTTACCACATCGGCACAACAAGCCAGCAATTCACGCATCAGGACGTCCAGGGGCTGATATTTAAAAATACGGTTTCTCCCGCTGTTAAGAGCCTCTTCACAGAGAAGCACCCGATTTCCTATACCCTCGGCAGAAACGGCATCATTCCCGAAGTTTTCTGAAATACCGATTAAATCTGCGGTTCCTCCGGACTCAAACCAGCCATTCAACGCTTCCCGGTTTGTAAAAAGCTCCAGTTCAAAGGGATTCTGCTTATGCTTTAATAAATACCGGCCCAACTTTTCTAGATAGTCACCATCCGGATCGGCTAGAACAAGATGTATAACAGCCATAGCTCCTCCACTTAATGTTTTAATATTCTATACTTTCTATATATTACTAAACATATTTCTACTTGTCTACTATATTTTTACATTTTACAAACATAATCATTGACTGCCATTTGTGTAAGCAAATATGGCTAACCGGGAGGGGGGGGCGATGCCCACGAGCTTTTGATTTACATCACTGCCTCAAGGCATAAAAAAACCGCCTTTATTGCCCTTCTTGTTTAAAGAGGGCAATAAAGGCGGTTTTAGCACATGTCTGTTAATCCAGGAAATCCTTAAGCTTTTTGCTTCTGCTGGGATGGCGGAGCTTTCTGAGCGCTTTGGCTTCTATCTGCCTTATGCGTTCACGGGTAACATTAAACTCCCTGCCCACTTCCTCAAGGGTACGGGCTCTGCCGTCATCAAGACCAAAGCGCAGCCTGAGCACCTTTTCCTCACGGGGAGTAAGTGTATCCAGCACGTCAATGAGCTGTTCCTTCAACAGGGTAAACGCTGCCGATTCCGCAGGAGCGGGAGCATCGTCGTCAGGGATGAAAT
>JAFADM010000466.1 GCA_023424865.1 Bacillota bacterium
TTTTACTTAATGACATTGCTTAAAACTAAAAAAGGGTATAAAAATTCCGCAGAATGCCACTCACCTGCGGATACAAAAAAAGTACGATTATTATGACCGTACTCTTGGTTTTATGTGGATCGGCAAGCATAGGATCATCAAAATTGATATCCTATCCCACTTTGAATTTAACAGCACTTTGTGCCTTAAATTCCTGCAATCCTTTTGCACAGGACGAAGAGGTTGTCAACGCAGAAAGACAGCTTCCCTAAAAAACGGGAGCAATTCTTTCGCCAATATGAAACTAGGAGATGATAACCTCGCTTGTTACCCTCAACATTTCAACATACACTCCTTTCCTGAATTCGCGGGCTGCACAGACACAAAACGTATTACCGGCAAACCCTGATTATACATCCTTATTTTATGCGTTCCGGCACTGTCCCGTCAAGATAAAGAACGGCTATAACAAAACATGGTGCAAAAAAGGCCGGACTTGCGCCCGGCCTTCCCTGGCGGCCATCAGATGATGGCCACCTCCGTTAGAATCTTCAATTTAGACCACTCCTTTCTTGTCGAAAGTCGGCTTCCGGATACCGCGGTATACATGTTTTCTGTACAATTACATTATAAGTTCGCCCCTTACGAGCTTCAAGGGAGCATTTGCCTATATCCGAAAAGGGAGCCGTCCTCCCCTTTAATTCGTAATAGGAAAGATGAAGGCTCTTCCCGGTTTTCTTGCAGGCTATAAAGAAGCCATGCTATAATGAGGACAGCTTCTTTATAGCCTGCACTCGGAGGTTCAAAGACCATGACAGCGGGTAAAGACCTGTCCAGGAATATGGGCCGTCAGGCCGTTAAAAGCATGCTGGGGCAGCTCCACGGTTCCGGTGGCGATGCCTTTATCCCTTTTGCCCATACCCTTAAGCAACGCTACAGGGTAAACCTGAATTTTCATGATCTCCTTGGCTTAAGCACCCTTGAGCCACGCTACGAAACCTTCTTTCAGGCTCATATCTACCATAACAACCCCTTTTGCAATTATGTAAAGAAAAGCCGCAAGGGCTTTAAAAGCTGTGTTGCACACAAAGAAACCCTGTGTGCTCATTGCAGAAGCGGTGCTCCTCCCTTTTACGGAAAATGCCCTCTTGGAATAGAGGAATTTGTATTTCCGGTCTATGGAGGTGACAGCCTTATTGCGCTTATTTGTGCAGGACAGTTCGTTTCCCGGCAGGATTACGCCTTAAAGCGCCTGCGTAAAAAAGCTGCCCAACTGGAACTGAATGCGGCAGAGGCGGAAAGGCTTTTCCGGGAGAATAGCCGGCCCCTGGACTTTTCCCTGGCCGACTTTTATCAGGATATGAACATGCTCAGCGGCAGCCTAAGCCGTTTTTTCGCCGACAGGCTCATCACAGGCCCCTCCCCACAGGCAGGGCATTCAGCGCTCCTCAGTAAGGAAGAACGCCTTGCCGGTAATTCCCCTTCCTCCTCACAGGAGGCCTATGCTCTTTCGGAGCACAAGAAAAGCTTTATCGTAGACAATACTCTTCGTTTTATCAAGGCCAACAGGAGCAGGGAGCTGTCTCTTGAAATTCTGGCAGCCAACAGCTTCTGCAATCCTTCCTACTTAAGCTATCTGTTTAAGGAAAAGATGAAGGTCAATGTGGTGGACTATATTCATCAAATGCGTATGGAATCCGCGGGACATCTTCTTAACATTACCGATAAAAGCGTCACGGAGATTGCCCTTTTAACGGGCTACAATGATTCCGGCTATTTCTCCAAGGTTTTTCACCGTTATTTTGGTACCAGTCCCAGCCGGTACCGAAAAAATCAAAAGCCCGGAGGAATCGAGCCCTGAGCTTTTAGCCGGTTTGCTTACTCAAAGGGCAGTCAATCAGAGCGAATCCCAACAACCTAAAAATAACACCGATAAAGCCTAAGGATTTTTCATGAATTAATTTCTCCTCCGTATTACTATGACTTTATTGAGACAAGGAGGAAGAACCATGGAAAACCAAAAAGAAGGCTTTATAAATGTTTCCGGTGTGGTACCGGCCCTTACCGCTTCGGCTACCATTGACGGCGCAAAATCGGAAAACGGAATTGGCGCCCTTATGCCCTGGGCCGGAAAGCTCTGGTATATTACGTACGTAGCCCACGGAACCGATACGGGAAGCGGCTCCGGACTTTTTACCGTTGATAAGAATTTTCATCTTGAAAAGCATCCGGCCAGCGTTGTGGGCACTTACGCAAACCGCCTGATGCACCATGAATCCAATCAATTGGCCATTGGCCCCCATCTTATCGACTGGGAAGGCCGTGTTCGCACCCTAACCGACCTTATTCCCCACAGGCTCACTGCCACAATGACCCACTTGACGGATCCGGAAAACAAGCTGTATTACCTCACCATGGAAGGTCTTTTCTACGAGGCGGATGTTCATACCCTGGAGGTTAAATTTCTGTATAATCTTCTGGATGAGCTGGGCTGCTCCAAGGATACCTATCCCCATTTCAAGGGCGGCTTTACACGGGATGGCCGTGTTGTGGTTGCCAACAACACCTATGATGAAAAGGAATACCGGGGTATCAAGGCCGACGGCAGGCTTGCCAGCTGGCAGGGCGGTGCCTGGGAGGTATTGGAGACTCAGCCCTTCTATGAGGTCACAGGAATACGGGCAGCTGCGCTGTACGCTACAGGCTGGGACAGAGCCTCCGCTCTTCTAAAAGTCTTCCGTGACGGAAACTGGTCCACCTACAGGCTTCCAAAGGCCACACACGCCATGGATCACATGTGGTATACCGAATGGCCACGTATTCGTGAGGTGGAAACCGAACGCCTGCTCATGGATTGCCACGGTATGTTTTATGAGATTCCTCACATGCTTTATGAGGGCAAGCTCTGGGGTGTTCGTCCCATATCCGCTCATCTTCGCATGATTCCTGATTTCTGTTCCTGGAGAGGTATGCTGGTTCTTGCCGGAAATCAGGTAACGCCCATTCACCGCAGCAACCTTTTGGCAGGGGAGCCTCAGTCCAATCTCTGGTTTGGGAAAACCGATGATTTATGGCAATTCGGCAAGCCCGCAGGCTGGGGCGGTCCCTGGTGGGAAAGCCCGGCGGAGGCTAATAAGCCTTCGGATCCCTACCTCATGACGGGCTTTGACAAAAAGGTGCTCCATCTGGTACATCAGAACGACAAAGCGGTAACAATCCGGGTTGAGGTGGATTTTCTCGGAAACGGCACCTTCCATCCCTATTCCGCTTTTACCGTTCCCTCCGGAGGTTATGTACATCATGAGTTCCCCACAGGCTTTTCAGCCCACTGGGTACGTCTGGTCTCCGACACGGACTGCACGGCCACAGGCTATTTTGTCTATACCTGATAGTATATTAATCAAAAGCCCGGGGCAGTGCCCCCTCTCCCCTCTATAAGCCGGATTTGCTTACGCAAAGGACTACCAATTCAAAAAGGCTGCCGTTTCAGTTACGGCAGCCTTTTTAATCCCTGTGTCAAAAAAATTAAGGCTTAACCCCCATAGCTCCCATAAACCGGTTCTTTACTCCGGCTTACCCATGAATTTTCGATATTCCGTAGGGGTATAGCCTGTCATTTCCTTAAAAAGCTTGGACAGATAATAGCTGTCCCGGATTCCAACCTTATCCCCGATGGAGGTCAGGGTTTCCTCCGTAGTCTCCAAAATACGCTTGGCACGGTCAATTCTTTTCTTGTTCACATAATGAATGGGCGATAGTCCCATGTTCCTCTTAAAAAACCGGATAAAATAGTTGGGATGCAGGTGGAGCAATTGAGCGAGCTGCTCCACCTGGATATTCTCCGAAAGATGCTTATCAATATACCGGGTAACCCGGTTAAGCTTGCCCAGCGTTCCCCCGGAGTCCAGATGTGCCCCTTCTATCAGGCCGTTTGGGCCTGATATTTCCTCCGCCCTGTTAAGGTAATAGGCCACAAGCTCCAAAAGAGCGGCCTTAACAGAGAGCCCTGCCGTAAGGGTGAGACTGTGGCTGCTGTCAATCAAGCGCTTAAAAAGAGTTACAGGCGTGGTCATGTCCTTTACATCAATAAAGTGAGGCAAGGTGAGCAGGTCGGTAAGGCGCAAATCACCCACGCTGGCATTAAAATGGCACCAGTACTTGGTAAAAGTATGGGGGCTTATTGTAGAATAGCACTGCATGGTTCCTTCGGGCATAAAAAACAGCTGCCCGGGCTTTGGATAATACTCCTCATCCCCTATTTTCAGCCACCCCTCACCGTCGCAGATCAAATAAAGCTTATTGTACCCCGGAACATAATTCATGTCCCGCCAATCGGCATAAACCCTTTGATATCCCAGCATGCCTGCTTCCACTGTCATGTTGGCAAAATAGTTTTTTATAAGAAGGCGCCTTGCCTCATCCATAGGGCACACCTTTCCGTTTGTCTCTTTTATTTCCGGCTTACAGCTCAAAAAACACCATGCTCAGTCCCACGGTCCTGAAAACGGAGAGTCCGTTAGTATAAAAAGAGTTAGTTTTATACAAGCAGCGGTTAATTTCATCTATCTCAATTATACCGTAATTCCGTTAAAATAGGTTTGAAATTAAACCCTGTGAGGAGGAATTTCCATGAATCTTATTGAAGAAAGAACCCAAAGAACAAAATGGTTTTTGCATGACCGCTTCGGCATGTTCATCCACTGGGGGCTCTACGCCATTCCCGCCAGAGGCGAATGGCTCCGGTCCCATGAAAAAATATCCGTGGAGGACTATCAAAAGTATTTCGATGCCTTTGATCCCGTAAGCTATAATCCCAGGGCCTGGGCCAAAGCAGCCAGGGAAGCCGGTATGAAATATGCGGTGCTCACAGCCAAGCATCATGACGGTTTCTGTCTTTTCGACTCCAAACTCACGGAATACAAGGCTACCAACACCAAAGCCGGCAGGGATTTGGTGCGGGAATACGTGGAGGCCTTTCGTGAGGAAGGCTTGAAGGTGGGACTTTATTATTCCCTTCTGGACTGGCATCATCCCGATTACCCCGCCTACGGTGATCGCTGCCACCCCATGCGAGACAATGAAGCCTTTAAGGATAAGCCCCGGGATTTCAACCGCTATCTGGACTATCTCCACGGTCAGGTTAGGGAGCTTTGTACAAATTACGGGAAATTAGATATTTTATGGTTTGATTTTTCCTACGAGAACATGAGCGGTGAAACCTGGCGCGCTACCGAGCTTATGGCTGCCATCCGCTCCCTTCAGCCCGATGTGGTGGTGGATAACCGTCTGGGAGCCAGCGGCGAAGGCCACGGTGGTATAAACAGCCTCAAGCCTTCCGTCTATGCAGGGGATTTTGCCTCTCCGGAGCAAATTATTCCCGCCGAAGGCATCACCGATGAGGCCGGCCATTCCATTCCCTGGGAGGCCTGTGTCACCATGAATAATCATTGGGGCTACTGTGCCGGTGACAAGCTGTACAAAGCCCCCAAGCTCATTATCCGCAAGCTGGTGGAGTGCGTCAGCAAGAACGGCAATCTTCTTATTAATGTGGGCCCCAATGCAAAGGGTGAAATTCCCGAGGAATCCCTGGCCATTATGAAAACCCTGGGCAATTGGATGAATAAGAACGGCGAGAGCATTTACGGCTGTGGCAGCGCATCCTTCCCAAAGCCGGAATGGGGCTACTTTACCCAAAAGGGAAGCACCCTTTACGCTCATATTTATGACGGCAATATCGGTGCGCTGCCCCTTGCGGGAATGAAGGGAAAAATTAAAAGCGCCCGGCTGGTATCCGACGCTTCGGAAATACGGCTTCTCAATGCCTGGAATACAAAGGCCTTTCCCCATGACGAGTTTATAAATTTCGGCCCGGAGGATTCAAGTACTTATGCCCTTCCGGATGATACGGACACCGTGGTGGCCCTGGAGCTTATTTAACAAGCCGGACTGGCCTGGCTCCAGCCTTTTTCACTCTTTTATCCGCTTGTAGGCAACATAGCGGTAATGAACCCCGGCACTTTTCTGCCAGGCTCCTCCTGAGTTTTTATAAAGCCCGGCTCCCTGTCAAGATCAGGAAGCCGGGCATCTGCTTCATAGCTTCCCATAAATCGGGTAATGAGGGCTTATTCCTCCTCAGTAAGCTCCATCAGCGCAACCTGGGGCTGTCCGGGTGTAATTGTCAGATCCACCAGCTTTAAGCTGCCGTTTTCATCGGCTCGCAGAATTGTCGCGGTAAAATTCTTATCCTTTGGCAACGCCTCCATAAGTGTGTTAAGGTCATTATAATTTTCGCTGGGAAGGCTGTTGATTGCCACAATAATATCTCCGGTTTTGTAAAAGTCATGGGACGGCTTGTCAGGCTCATAGCCCACCACCAGAACACCGTAATCGATTCCGGTGGCTCCTGTCTGCTCCACAAAACGAATAGCTGCAGGTACATATTCCTCTGTCAGAGGATCCTTGTTTTTCATCTGCATATAAAAGAACTGGAAAGCGGCAACGGCATCTTCCTTCATGCCTGCGGACAAAAAGTGCAAGGCCTTTCCCCACACCAGATAGGGGTCATCCCCTTCTTTTGGCGCTGTTTTTTCCCTGATTCGGGCTTTCGACTCTTCAAGCTCTGCCTCAAGCTTCAAAAGCTCATCCTGTGCGGACTGAATAGCCCCTTGCGCATCCAGTGTTTTCTCCACATGCTTTTCCGCTTCCTCCTCAGTAAGGCCCATGGTCATCAAAAGCTCTATTAAGGCCCTCTTTTGGGCGAACAAAGCCTGATTTTGATTGCCCACTATTTCAGCGTACGCGTTAAGAAGAGCCTGCTGCTGGGTATTAATTCTCTCCCAATGGCCTTCTATGGTAACAGGATCCCGAGTCCAAAGGGCCATTTGAGAGGACAGGGAATTGAGTGAGGGCAGAAAGCGGGTTCTAAACTCCTGCAGTGCCGATTCGTCCACCGGGAGAAAAAGGTCGCAGACACCCAAATAGAGGGCTTCCTTTGCCAGCACCCACAAATCCCGGTTAATGGCGACAACACGCTTTTTTTCCGAAAGCTCCAGTGAACTGTCAGGACCAAGCAGAAAGGAAAGGGACGTCAACAGTTCCTGCCGTCCCTGCGCCTCTGTTTCCCCATAGCTTCCAATAGCCTTTAGATCCGCCGCTTTAATCTGGGTGGACGAAAGCTTATCCACAAGCTCCTGTGGGACAGGGTAGCCCTGAGCGGCAGACTTATTAAGCGCCTCTTGGGCATATTCCACTTCCAGCTTTAATTTAGAGTAGCCATAGGCATTAGAATCGTTGAGATAGTCCTCACAGGCCGTCAAAACCCGTTCCGACAAGCTGTAAATATTATCGAGAACCGTCATGTTCATTTCCACGGCATAGAGCAGCTCGGAAACCTGATTTTCCTCCTCACGAGTGGCAGGATAGGAAGCGGCCGCCCCCTCATTCATGTTAAAAAGAGCCTTGCCTCCCCACAGACCAAAGCCGATAAGGCTTATAAGGAGAACACCGGCCGTAAGCGGAGGGATAAAGCCCTTTTTAAATAGAAAGCCTTTAACTCGCCCCAGTATACCCGGCTTGCTTAGCATAAAGCCGCAAAGCTTATCCAAAAAGGCATCGAAAAATTCCATGGATGCCTGTACACCATTTTGAAGGGACAGCGCCGCTATGTCTTCAGGCAAAGCCTCAGGAAAGGTAAAGCCTCGAAGAAGCACAGGAATCAGATTTTTTCCCTTTTGAAGCGCATGAGCCACTTCCAGCCGAACCCAGTCCTTTTCGTCCTGACACCGGTCAAGTGCATTGGGAGAAAGAATAACCACAACGTCACGACAGGCCTCTATAACGGAATACAGCTTTTCATTAAAGGCTCCGGAACGAAGGGTTTCAACATCATAAAACACCTTATAGCCTCTGGCCGTCAAACGGTCATACAGATTTTTGGCGCTGTGCTCTCCCCCGTCCCTGCGATAGGATATAAAAACATCATATTTTTCCATGGATGCACCATCCCATTTTCAGCTGTCAGGCAGCCATTAAAACTGGTTACCGGTTTAGTTTATCACATGGAGAAGGCCACTGCAAAAGCGAATTGTGGGGTGAGGTAAATTTGTCTGTCAGGCACGTTCCATGCCTTTTAAAAAGTATAAATGCAGTGACATTTTTGCCTATTGCGGAGCCTAAACCTTGAACCGGGATACCGCTGACTGAAGCTCGTCGGCAAGGGAAGCCAGGCCCTGGCTGGCCGATGCAATTTCCTCATAGGAGGCCAGCTGCTGTTCGGCAGCGGAGGACACGGTTTGAGCCTCCAGTTCTCCCTCTCTGCCCAAATTTTCAACGGTATTAATAAAGCTCACCAGTTCATGGCCTTCCTGTGTCATACTCTCAATGGAGTCAGTAATCCGGCGTATTTCCCCTGAGAGCTTTTCCACCGATCCGGCAATACCCTTGAAAAACTCTTCGGAGGCGGATACGTGACCGATGCCGGATTTGACGCCAAGAGTCTCCTCCTCCGAGGCCTTAACGGTCTTGTCCATGCTGTCACGGCTTTTTTCTATGAGTTGGCGAATTTGCTGTGCAGCCAGCTTGGCTTCCTGTGCCAGCTTCCTTACCTCATCGGCAACAACGGCAAAGCCGGTGCCGTTTTCACCTGCTCTGGCAGCTTCTATGGCTGCATTAAGGGACAGCAAATTGGTTTGGGCGGCAATCGCCGTAATAAGATCCACAATACGGAAGATTTCTTCAAAATCCGTCTTGAGTAATAAAATAAGTGCTTGAACATTATCGGCGGAGCGTCCTACCTCCACCATCTGTTCCATGGCATTTTTTACCACTTCAAGTCCTTTAAGGGACGCCTCCGCTGTTGTGTCGGACAGGAGATCCGCTTCCTGGGAGGACTGGGTAATCCGGTCCAACCCTCTCATAATCTGTCCGGCTCTCTCAGTGAGATCCTTAAGCGATTCCATCTGGGTCTTCGTTCCCCGGGCCATGGTGTTTATGGAGTCGGCAATCTGATTGGCTGCTGAAGCCGCTTCCTCGGATATGGCCGTAAGCTCCTGGCTGGAGGAGGCCACCTGCTGTGTTTCCAGTACCACCGTCCCCATTAATTCCTTGAGCTTGTTTCGCATAATTTGAAGAGCCTGAGAAGCCTGTCCCAGCTCGTCCCTGGAATTTATGGTTTTGCCCGAGTCCGTTAAATCGCCCTCAGCCATTTTCATGCATTCTTCCTTGAATAACGTAAAGGGTTTGCTGAACATCCGGCTTACACCAAAGATAACAAGGGTAGCAAGAAGCGAGCAGGCCAGAAGAATCCACAAAAGAATTATGGAAAGCTCGGCCAAAGCACTCTCAGCCAAGGCCGCAGGCACAGTGACAAGAAATACCCAGGTTCTGCCTCCGGCTAAAGTAATAGGCGTAAAAGTGCCCTTATAGACCTCTCCGTTAAGATTCCTGTAATTGCCTCGGATCTGGCTTTTTGTTTGAAGGCTCTCCGCGAAAAGAGCACTTAAATCCGGATCCAGTATTTTACCTCCGGCAGCCAGCTCTTCGTTCAGGGTATCTTCGGTTAGATTAAGCTTACCCACTGTTTCAGGCATATGAGGATGTGAAAGAACCAACCCGGATTCGTCAATAATAACGCCGTATCCGGATTCTAAAAATTCCAGATCCGAGATGAGGGCATCCAGCTTTTCCAGGGCAAAAGAACCGGTAAGCACTCCCAGAAGCCTATCTCCATCCTTCACAGGAACAGCCACATTAAAGGCCGTTTTCCCTGTTGTCCTTGAGGTTACAAGCTCGGACACCACAGGCTCTCCAGTGGCCATCGCCTGCTGAAAATAGGCTCTGTCGGCCAAATCAACTTCTGTACCGTCGGAACGAAGGGCATTTCCGTCAGGAAAGATAAAAACGGCACTCTCCAGTACCTTACTGCGGCTCCTGCACCATTCAAGGGTTTCAGCCAAGTGGCTGTTTCCAATGGCATCAAGTTTTACCAGCTCATCGGCAAAGTCGGCCTGCTGGGTAAGGGCAACCTCAATGTAGGATTCGACACGGCTTGCATATTCTGCTCCCATTGCTTTGGCTGTATCGTCGGTGCTGCCGGACAATGCATTTCTGGAAAAAACTAATCCTGCTCCGGCCAGCAGGATAAAGAAAACTAAAAAACATGGTAAAAAGATTGCCAACAGCTTGTACTTGATGTGCCTGATGCCCATAGATAAGATCCTCCCCCGGTTGCGGCCCCATTCTGCCTGTACATTCGATTATCTCATAGATCCGTCTTTAATCGTTATTTGATATGGGTTCTTGTGGTACGTCCTTTATATTATCGCTATCCTTATGGGTTCTTTGTTCAACACACTGGGGGCACAGTCCGCAAAAATCGATGGTATGATGATGTACCTTACATTGGGACTTTTCCATTACCAGTGTATCAATAGCATTAAAATAGTCCAGCCATAAATCAACAATCTCCCCGCAGGCAGTGCACTTTAAATGATAATGCGGCTGAACGGCCTGATCATAATATTCCGGGCTTCCTTTAAACGCCAGCCGCTGAATATCTCCGGCATCAACAAGAAAATTAAGATTTCTGTACACCGTACCCAGACTGATGTTTCTATATTGCTTTTTAATTTCCTCATAGACATGATAAGCCGTAGGGTGGTTTAAATTTTTAACCACATTCAATACCATCTGCCTCTGAATGGTATGCCTTGTTTTCACCAATAATCGCTCCTTCTCTGCTTTGTGCCGATAAGCTTACGGCAATGCGGGTCTATTTGTCAAAAAAACACATAATAAAGACATATATACCCTGCTGACAGCTTTGAAAGCAAAAAAATTAAATTAACGTGCAGCGAAAAGTCCAAAAAAGCCTGCTGCAACCACTAGAACGGCAAAAATCATTCGGTAAATGGCAAAGACCTTCATGGGTTTTTTCTGCAGGTAAGAAATAAACTTTTTAACTACAACCAATGCAACCAGAAAGGAAACAACGAAGCCTACTGCAAGTGAAATTATCTCAGGGGTGGTCAGGGTGGCAAGGCCGCCGATTTTAATTATTTTAAGACCGCTGATCCCAATCATGACAGGAATGGCCAGGAAAAAGGAGAATTCCGTTGCGGCAACGGTAGATAAGCCTGCAATCCATCCTCCAATGATAGTGGATGCGGATCGGGACATGCCCGGAAAAATAGCCAAGCATTGGAAACAACCGATAATAAGAGCTTGCCGCGGGGTTATATCCAGTTCCCCCATAAGGCTTCCACCCTTATTCGCAAGATTTTTCCCCCTGAAATTGGCTTCCGCATAAATCATGAGAAGTGCTCCTAAAAACAGGGTTATGGCAACAGGAACCGGAAAGAAAAGGTAATGCTCGGCCAGATCATCCAATGTGAGCTGAGCAATGGCGCCTGGTACGCAAGCCAGAACTATCATAAGCCAAAATTTAAGCCCGCTGTTTTTAAATGAGGTTTTAACGGGGAAAAAATGAACCAGAGTATCCTTTATTTTAGACCAGTAGAGAAGGACAACGGCCAAAATAGCACCAAGCTGTATCACGTAGGTATACATTTCCACATAATTGGCTGTCGTTCCTGAAAAGCCCATAAGATTCTGCACGATTATCATATGGCCGGTAGAAGATATGGGAAGAAACTCAGTAATACCTTCCACAATACCAAGAATAAATGATTGAATAATTAACAACAAATCCTCCATAGACACACTCCCAATAAAATTTGCATCGTGAACACATCACCGAAACCGTACCGATGCCTCTTTCTAAATCAATGTACACGCGTTTCCTAAACATTATACCGTGTTAC
The DNA here is from genome assembly GCA_023424865.1 of Bacillota bacterium. Next base: position 11,799 of record JAFADM010000466.1, read on the forward strand.
AACGCAAAAAGTCACGGGAATACAGTAAGCTAATCCTTACTTTTTCTTTAATTTTTCCAGTTTTATTGTATTATTACGGTATTACCGTATGTATTTTAATCATCTCTTCTCCCTTATCCATGGCTGACTCAATAAGAACGCCGCCCCTGTCCAGAGTAGTATAAACCTTCGCCCCAAGCTCCACAAGACCTGATACAACCTGAGGATTGGGATGCCCATACCGGTTTTCACCCGCACTGATAACAGCGGCACTGGGATTGAGTACCCTCAGAAAGTCCGGATCGGATGAGTATTTGGAGCCATGATGAGCCACCTTGAGAAGATCGCATTCCTCCAAGGCCGCCTTAAGCTCCTCGTTCTCCAATAAAAGCTTTTCAGAGGGAAACCCCATATCTCCGGTAAAGAGAGCACTGAAGGAGCCGTAATCCAGCCTTGCAACAAGGGACTGTTCGTTGGAGCCCTTGGATTTGTAAGTGGGCATGCGTTCCTTATCCTTAAGGGGATACAGGACGCGAAAGCTCAAATCCTTTTCCTGGTAAATGAGCTCACCCTCCCCCAGGCGCACTACCGGCACGCCTTTGCTTTCTGCCAGCGCTATAAGCTCCTCCAGACCCGGATCCTCACCGTCGGAAACCACAAGCTTTTTTACCGGCATGTAAGTTAACACGCTCTCAAGGCCGCTGATATGGTCTGAGTGCCCGTGGGATGCCACCATGATGTCCAGAGAGGAAACCCCCATATCGTAAAGCAGCGGAAGCACCACTCTCTCACCTACATAGTGATCGGTTTTATTCCAGTCGCTGCCTCCGCCATCCATAAGAATGCTTTTTCCCTTGGGTGTCAGAATGAGAGCACTGTCGCCCTGGCCTACATCCGTAAAATAAAGCTTCAGAGGCTGAGGAATAATCCGGGGCAGGGTAATAAAGAGGCCGGCAGCAAGAATAAAGCATGCAAGTACGCCCCTGGCTCGATCTTTCTTAAGCCCCTTAAAGCCAAAGGTTAGAAAAAGCGCCAGTGCGTAGTACCAGAAAAGCCAATGGAACCCCGGCGTTGCCATTTTAACTTCCGCCCAGGGAATGGATGCTATTTTTTCAGTGAGTCCAATCATGAGCTTTGTCAGAAGCCCCGCCGGAACGCCAACCAGGCTTCCTGCCCAGGGCAGCGGCGGATACAGAAGGGCAATGAGCGAATACATAAGAGTAAGAAGCCCTGTGGCAGGAACCACCAGTAAATTGGAAAGAAGCGAAACTGCGGAAAAGGTGTTGAAGCCTACGGCAATAATGGGCAAAACACCGATTTGAGCTGCCAGCGTGCCTGCCAGAGTATCCTTTAAAAATTTAGGCAGAAAAGCCGGTATACGGTGATAAAGAGGTTTGTAAAACAGCGTAAGCGACAGAGTAGCTCCAAAGGACAGCAAAAAACCCATGTCGTAGAGCATAAAGGTATTGGAACTCAGCATGATTACGGCTGAAACACCCAAAGAGCAATAAATGTCCGTCTTCCGCCAGATAAGCGTGCCCGAAAGCATGACGCCGGCCATGACGGCGGCCCGTACCACAGAGGCCTCCATGCCGGTGGCAAAAACATAGAAAACCAGAAAAGGGGCTGAGAGAAAAGCGGCTCCCCTGGGGCTCAGGCCCATAAGCTGGAATAGGGCTAAAAGAGGAAGCAGAAGGAAGGCGAGGTTGGCCCCAGAAACGGCCATAACATGGCTGAGACCCGCAACGCGAAAGCTTTCTTCCAGCTCCTCAGGCAAATCGTCAGTGTAGCCGATAAGCATGGCTGCGGCAATAACCGCCTGTTCCTCGTCCATGGTGCTGTGAAGGGATTGGGTTACCGAAGCCCGGATGCTGTAGCCGGCTTTCTTAAGAAAGAAGCCCCTTTCCTCTCCTGTCAACACCAGGTTTTCCAGTTTAACACTCATGACTGCGGAGATTCCCCGGCCTGCCAGGAAGCGCCTGTAATCGAAGCCTCCTAAATTGCGCTGTCCGGAAGGCAGCTTGAGTTTTCCGCTAAGCCTGACACCCACCCCGTAATGTACGGCGGACAGGGGCTTCTTTTCATAAATGGAGATACGCACAAGCCCTCTTCGCTCCAGGTCTTCTCCGTTAGTCAGAGATTGAACATCGAGGATGAACACCGTTTTTTCCCCATCAAATACCGGCTCATTGGAGAGAATACCTGTAAGCGTTACTTCCTGACCGTCCCAGTCGGTAAAGCGGTTATAATAGTAATCCTTGTAAAAACCATGAAGTAAAAAACCAAGCATTAAAAAGGGCAGGCAAAGAAATAAAAAACGGGAAGAGCTGTTGAACCTCCTGCAAACAAGAAGGAGAGCAGCAGAAAGCAATAAAATCAGTATTAATCCCCATATTTTATAAATTATTCCATCATAGATTATAATTCCGCCTGCCATACAAAGAGCGGAAACCGCCAGGGGTCTTTTCAATGAAAATTGCACCTTTTCAATAAATTCATTTATTGGTTAATATTTCTTATACTTCATATATCGTGCAATCTCAACAAAGACTTTAGAGCGTATTTAATTTTTCCGATACCTTACTTTCTGTCCACCGGCATAGTCATTGCCTTACGCATTATGGCAACCTCTTTTGACCCAAAGCGCAGCAATGCGCTTTCCATTTCCGGTGAACGGTCAAAGCCGTTTTTTTCCCAGAAGGCTATCCCTTCCTTGTTGTCGAAAGCGACGGGGGCGATGCAGATAAGACCGGGATAACGGTTATTGAAGGTCTTAAGAAGCCGGTTTACGGTCCAGGAGCCCAGTCCCTTGCGTTGATAGCGTGGATCAATTAAAAGAACATGAATCCACAAGAGCATCATACGGTCCGCCTGCTTTAATTCTGCGTAGACGAAGCCTGCCGTCCCTGCCCCCTTCAGCTCCACCATAAATGGAAAAGGGGAACGCCTGCCGTGTTCAAGAATTTTTCCCTTTATTTCTTCATAGGTTTTAAAGCCTGTTGCATAACCCAGAGTGTCAGTCATTCCATACCATTTTTTTAACAGAGAAAAGTCCTCCGGCGCAATTTTTTTAAAACCGGCCCTTAAGCCATCCATGTGAGCTGCCCTCCCAAAGGCTCATAATGTCATCGGTTTCCAAGAGTGTTTACCATATACCATTGTGTCCATCCGCCATAAATATCTTTCCAGTAAGGGTCCCGGTTTCCCTTTATACGGTTACTGTACAATACCGCCCCTTTTTTCCTGAAAAGAGGCATCAAAACATTCTCCTGTTGGGTCAGCCCCAGCTCCTCAGCCACTAGGCTGAGGGCATGGCTTTCATCGCCCTGCAAGGCCATGCGGCAGCCTAAAAGCATTAAATCATAGCGGCCGGTAGAAATCAGCTTCATTTCATCCGTCAAGTTAGCCTTTACCAGCTTAAGATTGATCCCTATTTCAGAAAGGAGCTTTTGCATGCGCTCGCCCAAAACCTGACGTTCATTGGACAAATTATTAACAACAAGGGTCAGTTCAGGTATTTTTTTGCCTCCAACATTGCCATACCCCAGGGCCTCCAATGCGGAGAGGGCCTCCGTCCTTCCCAGCTCGGAGGATAAAAGCTCGTCCTCCTCAGGCTTTTGGTAGAGCAAATCCACACCCTCCGGCAGCCATTTGAAATAGTCCTCCAGATAGGTTATAAGAATTTGACGAATACGGACATCTGAAACAGGTGAGCCTACCGTCCCCACTGGCGACAGCACCAGGTATTCCAGCCAATTGCTTTTGTAATTGGCTATAAAGATATCCGTTCTTTTCTCATACCCCTCAATATCCCCTTCCTCCACAGCAGCCACGTCCACAAGCTGCCTCTGGAAAGCATCCAGCCATTGACTTTTGTCACTGTATAGCACAAAACGTATTTCATCCAGCCAAACAGGGTCATTCACCGCTCCCCCAGTAGACGTAAACCACCATTTATCAAAGCGTTTTAAAATAATACCGCTTTCATCCTGGGAATAAAACTGAAAGGCACCTGTTCCAACAGGGGTCTGATTTTCAGGATTTCCCTGAATGGGCCATTCCTCAAAAACCTTTTTGGACAGGATGGGAAAGGTCAGGCTTTTCATAAAATCCGGATCAGGTGTTTTTAAAACGAACCGTACCTCCAGGCGGCTTACGGCAAGAACATGGCTGATATTGGACACATTGGTCTGATAGGGGCTCCGGTTTTTCACCTTTTGTATGGCTTCAACCGTATATACCACATCATCCGAGGACAGGAAGGATCCGTCATGAAAAGGAATGGGGTCCTTCAGACGGATATCTGCAATGAGATTGTCCGGGCTCATGTCTGCGGTATCCGCCAGCAGGGGCTCGTAGACTCCTTCGGGATTCTCCGCATAGAGGGAGTCAA
>JAFADM010000471.1 GCA_023424865.1 Bacillota bacterium
ACTTGCGACAAAAACAGGCATTATTTGCGCACTGGGTTCTCATTTTCATGCAGCTGAAATCAGAAAAAACGTTCAAAGGAGTTCTTTATGTTGAATGTAGCTGAGGAAATCAAAAGCTTCAAGCCTATTGATTTTGCTGAACTGGAAGAAAAAGTCGGCAGGATCCCGAGCGACATGAAGAGTGCCATCGATCATTATAATAAAGCCCTTGAGGATGTAAAGAACCATAATGAGGACATGGGTGTTATTGCCTTAAAAAAGGCAATTGGCGTCTATCCGGGTTTTTACGAGGCAATGAACCTGATGGGGCTTTGCTTTTCGGCCCTGGAAGATGAAGAAAACGCCAGGCGCATGTTTAAAAAGGTTATACAGCTTGATGACAGCAGTATAAAAGCTCAGCGCTTTCTGGATATCTTAGACGGCAAAATCCTGGGTGATGAAGGAAAGGTTAAGACAAAAGCCCGTCCCAAGGCACCGCAGGCGCCTGCGCGAACGCCGCGAAATAATTCGGGCAATTGGCTTAGAAGCACCATGACTGCGCCTTCCGATTCGGCAACCCGTAATAAATCCATACTCTACGGGTGTGTGGGTTTTCTGGCCGGAGTCCTGCTGATGGGCGTTATCTGGTATCTTGTTCCTTCCGGTAAATCACTTGTTACATACAGCGGACCGGCCAATCTCTCTGAAATTAACACACTCAATAAGGAAAAGGATTTGCTGGAAACCCGTCTTAAGGATGCTCTGGATGGCCTTACAACAGCCAATAAGAAGGAGCAGCAGCTGAGGGACGAAATTGAGCAGTATAAAAAGTGGAGTGTAGAGGTACGCACTCTCGAGGCCCTGGCAGAAGAAGGAAAGTACAGGGATGTGGTTGTGGAAATTGAAAAGAATCTGGTTGGGTTGGATTTGCCTCAGGATATCATGAGTGAGCTGTCTGCGCTAAGCACGCAATATATGCCTCAGGCTGTTAAACAAATTTATGATTCGGCTAGAAAGCTTTACGATGCCAACGCAAAAGCCCGAACCAAGGAGGGCTACAAAGCGGCAGCCGAAGAATATGCCCTGGCTGTGGAATTTTTAGAGAAGCTGGACACCAAACCCTCCTATACCAATGAGCTTTATTATTACGGAGGCAAGGCCATTGCACTCTCCGATTCACCTACTCCGGAAGAAGCAAAGGCAGAGGCGATACGCTGCTTCCAGATGGTTGTGGATGCCGCGCCTAACACCAAGCTGGCTTCCTACTCCAACGCCCGGATTAATGAGCTTAACACCGGAAAAACCATAAATCATTAAAGCCCGAAGGGAACTTAATACCATCCTGTTTTGACTATAAGTTAATTAAGTTAATAAAATATAATGTAGAAATACGTAAGCAGGTAAACAAGTAAGCAAGCAAACAAGTAAGCAAGTAAACAAGTAAGAAGGTAAACAAGTAAGAAGGTAAACAAGTAAGCAAGCATGCTTACTTGCTTGCAAGGAGCACTGAGTTCAGGTATAGATTTCCCTGAAGGCAGTGTTCTTTTTTTTATTGCTTCTTATTGACATATATATCTTAATACCATATACTTTGTATTACAAAGCATATGGTATTAAGAAGGTGATGGGTTATTGAATGATCGTTACTTAAAGCAATTTAAAAAAGGAATTTTGGAAATTGTGGTTCTGAAGTTCCTTTCTGTACGCGAAATGTATGGCTATGAATTAATCAGTGAAATAAATGAAAAAAGCCGTTTTCTTGAAATTAAGGAAGGGACTCTATACCCCATTTTGTACCGGCTGGAGGATGACGGTATGATGGAAACACGGTGGGAGCAGGCAGCAGCAAGAGGTATCCCCAAAAAGTATTACGGCATCACGGCTAAAGGGAGAGATGAATTAAAATCGGCCTCCGAGGTCTGGCTGCAATTTACGGAGGACATAGAAAATATATTGAAAGAAGAGGTGGCTTCTCATGAATAAAAGGCACTATCTTAATGAAATTGTGGACAGATCTTGCCTGCCCTACAAATACAGAAAAAAGATCAGGAAGGACCTGGGAGCAGAGTTCGACGAGCTTTTTGCACAGTACAGGGATGAGCAGGAGGTTATTCGGCGCATGGGGGATCCGGATGAGGTAGCTTCCGGAATTTATGAAAGCTTTTTAACCCTTGGGGAAGACATGCGTCCTTTTGTTGAGTACAAATCGAAGCGAGAACTTTTTGGCATGCCTTTGATTCATATCGTTAAAAGCAGAAAGCCTCCCCTGGTGAAAAATGAGTTTTTCAGTTCCGGCAGCACCGTTCCCACAGCCAGGGGAGTGATTGCTATAGGACGGCGTGCCAAAGGCCTTATTGCCATTGGAAATATGAGCTGTGGTATTGTAGCGGTAGGGAACCTATCAGTTGGTCTCATTGCCGTTTCCAATATAGGTATCGGTCTTCTTGGTTTCGGTAACCTGGTAGCGGGCCTGTTTGCTGCTTTGGGAAATGTGGCCATAGGCTATTTTACATTAGGAAACCTTGCGTTGGGTTCCTCTGCGGTTGGTAACGGAGCTGTTGGGCAATATGCCATGGGGCACCTTGCTTACGGTGACAGGGCTCTATCCTTAGAATCCTTCTCTCAACTGCCCTTAATTGATTCCTTTGTAGAATCCCTGCCCCGGTATACCCAGCCCTTTTTTAACGCCACCGTGCATATCGTACAAAACCTTGTGGGCTATGGGATTATTCCGGCTGTTTTATTGGTGGCGGCTATTGCTTCCGGCATAATGATTACAAGAAAAATGGAGCTTATAGATTAAATAATTAATCTGCAAAATCAAAAGCTGGGGGGCATTTGCATTCGCAAAGGGCTACTATGTAATAAAACAAGCACTCTCCAGGGACGGAGAGTGCTTGTCCATTAACAAGGTTTTTATTGTAACCTGCAAGGTTCCTTATTTTGTTGCAAGAACCTTCTTAAGCTTGGCGAAGCGGGGCAGGCCATCCTCAATGGGGGCGTGGGATTCGCCTTCAATAAGGGGCAGAGCATATTTAACATACTCTTCGGTAAGACCTGTGCCTTCTTCGGTAATCCATTCCCTGGGGATTTTCTTTTCCGTATTGGCAACCTTGGACAGATTAACCAGAACATAATTGCAGACGTACTTTCCATCCTTTTCAGCGCGCTCGTAAGCTACCATATGGTCGGTCACGCCTTCTACGGCATACTGAACTGCCTTCTGACCTGCGATAAAGGTTTCTTCCACATCGGTTTTGGATGCGATATGGGAAGCACATCTCTGAAGTAGGGAGAATTCAATGGCTCTGGCCTTGCACTTGAGTTCCTTTTTAAGAATGTCGGCAAGAACAGCACCGGTGCCGCCCAACTGGGCATGTCCGAAGGAGTCCTTCTCATTGGCCAGGCTGGAGCCGTATTCGGAAATATACTTTCCGTCCTTGTCACGGATACCTTCGGATGCCGCAACAATGAGCTTGCCGTTGTTCTTCTCATAGATGCGCTTGCTGTCGGCAATGAACTTGTCCATATCAAAGTCTATTTCAGGCAGATAAATAAGATCCGGGCCCGCACCCTTGTAAGAAGCAAGAGCGGTTGCGGCTGTGA
>JAFADM010000475.1 GCA_023424865.1 Bacillota bacterium
CAAATGGGTTCTTGCAGCAAAAACTGATTTAGTATATACTTTCAATGAATAATGATTCATAAAACAACGAAGGAGAATTCGCGATGGATGCAAAAGCAACGGTAGAATTAAAGCGGATTGCAACCCAGATAAGAAAGGGAGTCATCACGGCGGTAGCCTCGGCGGCAAGTGGACATCCGGGAGGATCTCTGTCGGTTTCCGATATACTCACCTATCTTTTTTTCAAGGAAATGAACATCGATCCCAAAAACCCCAAAAACCCGGACAGGGATCGTTTTGTCCTCTCCAAGGGCCATTGCAGCCCTGGACTATACTCTACTTTAGCCAACAGAGGCTTTTTCCCTGTGGAGGATTTAACAGGCTTCCGTCAGGCAGGAAGCTACCTGGAAGGTCATCCCAACATGGAGAAGGTTCCCGGCGTAGACATGTCCACCGGTTCTTTAGGCCAGGGCGTCTCCGCAGCAGTGGGCATGGCTCTTGCAGCCAAGCTCGATAAAAAGGATTATCGTGTATTCACTGTATTAGGAGACGGCGAGCTGGAAGAAGGACAGGTATGGGAAGCGTCCATGGCGGCTGCTCACTATAAGCTGGACAATCTGACCGCCTTTGTTGATTATAACGGCCTTCAAATTGACGGTAAAATTACGGATGTTATGAATCCCGAGCCTATTGCAGATAAATTTAAAGCCTTTGGCTGGGAAGTTCTGGCCATTAATGCCCATGATTACGATCAGATTGAGAGTGCAATTGCTCAAGCAAAGGAAACAAAGGGAAAGCCCACGGTAATTGTTGCCCATTCCATCAAGGGCAAGGGTGTTTCCTATATGGAAAACCAGGCTGGCTGGCACGGAAGCGCGCCCAAGAAAGAGCAAGCCGAGCAGGCCATACAGGAGCTTGATGCGTACCTCGCTACGCTTTAATACAGTCGTTTGCCTTACAGTAAAGCCGACTGGAAGCGAAGGGACTCGAATGCCCCATAACTTTTGATTTGATTGACGGAGGGAATGGACATGGCGGAAAAAATTGCAACGCGCGTTGCATACGGAACAGCATTAGCAGAAATAGGAAGCAATGAAAACATAGTCGTTTTGGATGCGGATCTTTCCAAATCCACAAGAACGGATATGTTTCAGAAGAAATACCCTGAAAGACATATTAATATCGGCATTGCCGAAAGCAATATGATGTCGGTTGCGGCGGGTTTGGCCACCTGCGGCAAAACGGTTTTTGCCAGCACCTTTGCCATGTTCGCAGCAGGCAGAGCCTTTGATCAGGTGCGCAATTCCATTTGCTACCCCAACTTAAATGTAAAAATCGGAGCCACTCATGCGGGTCTTACCGTTGGTGAAGACGGTGCGTCCCACCAGGCTATTGAAGATATTGCCCTTATGCGGGCTGTACCTCATATGACGGTTATTTCGCCTGCCGACGCGATTTCCACTTCAGCTCTTGTGAAGCTGGCAGCCGAAATGAAGGGGCCGGTTTATTTAAGATTGGGCCGTTTGGATGTACCTGTGCTGTATCCTGCCGACACAACCTTTCAAATTGGCAAGGGCGCTGTTTTAGTTGACGGCACCGATGTTACTCTTGTGGCAACAGGCTTTATGGTATCCCAGGCTGTTGAAGCTGCTCAGCTTCTTAAAGCGGAGGGGATTTCCGCCCGGGTTGTGGATATTCATACCATCAAGCCCATCGATGTTGAAATCCTTGTAAAGGCTGCACGTGAAACAGGTGCCATTGTGGCCTGTGAAGAGCATAATATCCTTGGCGGACTTGGCGGTGCGGTGGCTGAAGTTCTTGTGCGAAATGCACCGGCTCCCATGGAGCAGGTCGGCGTGGAAGACGTTTTCGGAAAGTCGGGAAAACCTGCGGATCTCATAAAGATGTACGGCCTTACTCCCGAGAATATTGTTGCCAAGGCTAAAAAAGTCCTTGAGAGGAAGAAATAACTTTAAAGCGTTATAATGAAAAATGCTCCCTGAAAGGGAGCATTTTTTATCTTGAAAACTTAAGGCTTTCATTCTAAAAGAAGGAGCTTAATGGTACTCCTTCTTTAATTTTGCCCGTAAATAGCCTCTGTCCGTTTCCACCGCTTCAACAAAAAATCCGCGGCTGTAATAAAACCGCATAAGATCAAAATGCCGGGAGGCGGTGTGAAGGCTGACGCTTTTAACACCTCTGTTTAAAAGGTATTTGTCCACCACACTCATAAGGGACTTGCCAATACCCATGTTCCGGCTTTGACCGTCCACGGCAAAACGGCTGAGATAGGCTTCAGCCTCGTTAATATCAAGTCTTACCGTCCCCACGATAACAGTGTCGATAACGGCAATATACACAGCCTTGGATGCAATTTCCCTTCGTATATCGTCCACCGTTTCCGCCAGGGCTTCCACTTTGGAGAGGCCTGTCAGACGGGCGTATTCGGAAAAAGCTGACTGAAGGATTGCAAAAACAGCAGGTGCATCCTCTTCGGAAGCACGCCTTATAATAAAGGAATAAAGCATAGGATCACCCCAGGAGCTTCACCAATACGGCTTTTTGTGCGTGAAGCCTGTTTTCGGCTTCATCAAAGACCACAGACTTTTGTCCGTCAATGATGTCTGCTGTAACCTCATACCCTCTGTAGGCAGGCAGGCAGTGCATGAAAATAGCATCGCTCCTGGCAGCGCCCATAAGTGCGCTGTTTACCTGATAGGGCATGAAAACAGCCACTCTGGCTTCCTTTTCGCTTTCCTGCCCCATGCTTATCCAGGTATCAGTATAAACCACGTCTGCATCCTTAACGGCCTCATAGGGGTCGTTAGTGGTAACAACGGATGCGCCGGTGTTCCTGGCAGCCTCCTGAGCAATTTTTACTGATTCTGCCTCACACTCGTAGCCTTTTGGTGTGGCTACACTGACATGCATACCCACCTTGGCGCAGCCAATGAGAAGGGAGTTGGCAACATTGTTGCCGTCACCCACATAAGCCAGCTTAAGGCCCTGGAGGGTGCCTTTTGCTTCCTTAATGGTAAGGAGATCGGCCAGGATCTGACATGGGTGCTGGCTGTCGGTAAGGCCGTTAATAACGGGTATGCTTCCGTAGGCTGCCAGCTCTTCCACATCGCTGTGCTTAAAGGTTCTTATCATAATGCCGTCGATATAGCGGGAGAGGGTTTTAGCCGTGTCGGAGACGGATTCTCCCCGGCCCAGCTGCAAATCCGAAGAGCTTAAAAACAGAGAATAGCCTCCCAGCTGATACATGCCGGCTTCAAAGGAAACACGGGTGCGTGTGGAGGATTTAGCAAATATTAACCCCAGAGTTTTACCCTTTAAAAGATGATGATGGCGAATACCTGTTTTATTTTCATATTTTAATTTTTCAGCAAGCTTCAGTGTTTCAGTGACCTCCTGATCGGTCCATTCGCTTAAGCAAAGTAAATGCTTCATTGCCTAATCCTTCCTTTCTCCCACCGGTGTTTAACCGGATCCTTACGCGCTTTTGCAGCGTTCTCTAAAAGAGATATACATCATTATACAACGAGAATGTATAAATATGCAATATGCTTTTCAATTTCCTTTAATTCAGAATTTGAAGTAAGTCCTATTCTGAACGGATGTCAATTTCCTTTTTCATTGAGAGCCGTATGTACTAAATCCTGTAGCGGACAGCTCTTAACCTAAAAACGCTTCAAAACCTGAAATGCTTCATTGAAGGGTGTTTTAGGCAATCCCTGCCCCATCTATAAGATGAAAAATGGGAAATGATATATAATGATTTGTATAAACAACCCGCCATTATTATTCGACAGCGGTTCTACCGTAAAGAAGGCAAGAAGGAGTGATATTCCTATGGAAACTGTCGTTTCAGAAATTGCTAAAATTCGTATGGAGAAGGATGTAAATGAAGCACTTTTAAGCTATGGCTTGTATGTGAGAGCTATTGGGTTTTATGAATGCGATACTTTTGGAGTAAGGCTTGAGCTTCGCTATCAAAATGAAATTGACAGTCATGCTTCTTAAATTATCATTGGCAGTCATTTGCGTAAGCAATCTGGCAAAAATGGAGGGGGTTGGATGCCCCCGAGCTTTTGATTTAAAATAAGTGAGAGAGGCTATTTTTTCTATCATTCAGCCGATTATTTTTAAAAAATAAGAACACAATAAAATATGCCGCCCCTTTTTAGGAGGCAGCATACTCTCTTTGCTTTTGTAAATGTCTAGAGCGGGCTATGCCCGCAGCCCAATACTCAGATTTACCAATGAGATAACTTGTTTTATTGGTGTTTCCGAGTTATAAGGTATTATGGCATTTCATGCTTTGTTGCATAGTAGTGTCATGTTGTTAATCGACAACGGGAACATCCCGGAAAAGCAAGCTGATGCAATAAAGACCTGCAACGCCAACCAGGGAATAAACAATCCGGCTCCAGATGGTGGCCATACCGAAAATGGCTGCTACCAGGTCATATTGGAAAAGGCCTATGAGCAGCCAGTTTAGAGCGCCTATGATCACGAGCAAAAGAGCGATTCTGTCAATCGGTGTTCTCATATTGAAGACTCCTTTTTGTTTTTTTAACCGGCGGATCTACGCCTTCTAGCGCTATTATGCCCAATTTAATACTTTTAATTCGTTATTTTTATTGCAAATTTAGAATATTAGTGTGGTATAATAATGCTGCGTTCAGCCGGGTAAATTTCAAAAAAATAGAATAAGAGATTAGGATGGAGGCAAAAAACATGGCGGATTTTTGGGATTCGGAAGAATTATTAGGTAAATTCGTGAAAAACAGCAGAGAGGAAATACATATAAAGCGTGTTGCCAAGGGTACAAGAATTTATTTGGATATTCGTACCTTCTGGTATGACAGCAATGCTGACGATTTTAAGCCTAGCCAGAAGGGCGTAGCCATTCCTATTGAATTTGTGGGGGAATTAAAAACCCTCATTGAAACTGTAGAATAAGACTTATTTATAATGTTTCAGCCGCACCCGTTTTATTACAGCGGGTGCGGCCTATAGGAACCGCAGAGGGCGTCGGCCGGCACGGACGCTCACACGGATGTTAATAGAATATGCCTTTTTAACCAGGGTTGTGTCTCGTTTTTCCCCTGTTTATTTTAACATTTCATGAAATCTTTCTCAGAGGTTTTCTTTCCGGGCAATTTGTATAACGGACAATGAGGATGACATATACTACGTCTGAAGGGATGTGAGAAGATGCCATCCTTCAGGGTAGACTGCGTGAAGGACATAAAAGGATTGGCCGGTTATCTGGAAAAATGCTTTGAGAGTACGGAAAAAGGCCCCGCAGGCATTCGGATGTGCTGTTATGACGACAGCCTGGTTATTTCTGTAGAAGGCTTTTTAAGAAAGGGCGGCAGACGATATCAAAAAATTCTGCTCCGCTTATCCGACACACTTGCCGAATATATTTTAAAAGCCTATGAGAAAAATATCCTTGAAAAAGTAATTCAAAAAAACTGCTCCGATCTTCAGCGAAAGGAACAGGAGGAAATTTTCCGTATAGCATGCGCCCGGCTTTACACACCTGCGGAAAATGGCTTTCCAAGCCTTCTGGACTCAAGAAGACGGCTTATATCGTCAAAAATTGCCGAGAATCTTAACGGAACAGGAAGTTTTTTTCTGGATGGCTTTGTAACTTTTCGTTTGTGGGAATATGTCAAACGTCTGGAAAAGGAAGTCGAGCGTTCGGCAAGACAGCTTTTTGTAGAAAGGCAGTACGAGGAATATATTCATCTTTTGTCTGCCTTTGTGCGGATGCAGGCGCCTCGGGTGCCTGAACTCCATGTCTTTGTTCGAAGTGACGGCAGCTATAAAATGGAGGGCACAGGCCTGTTTGAAATACCGGAGGATGTGGCACGGGGCTTCGGTATGGAAAAGGATGATGCGGTCATAAGAGACGACGATTTTATGATAGGCTTTCTCCTCACACTTGCGCCTATTCGAATTTTTATTCATGATGCTACCTTGTTTAGAAACAAGGAGCTTTTAAACACTATACGTATTGTTTTTTCCGAATGTGTTCTTCTGTAAGGGGAGAGGTCCGTCCTTTCCCCGTGTTTTTATGACAGTCTGGCAAAGCTTCCAATTGGAAAAGATGAGGAGCAATTTTAAGCTGACATGAAGGCAGATCTTTTTTGCGAAACCTGTGAGAAAGCTCCGAAATGTACAAAACATGCGGCATTAAGGAGCCTGTCCTAAAAAAAGTTGTATAATGAAGACCGATTGTGTATAATGAAAGTTATGAAACGGGATTTTTGCGCGTAGGGGGTTGTTGGCTTGGCGTTTAAGGTTTTTCAATCAGTTGTGACACGTATCCGGGATGCTATAGGAAATGATTTCGGCATTACAGACGGAACGGGAGCTGTCATTGCAAGCACCATTGAGGACGAAGTGGGTATTATCCACGATCAGTGCTCCGAATTTTTAACTTCCAATGGAATGTATATTGAAAAGCCCGGCCTGGTCATGAAAAAGATCGAGATTAACGGGCGGCTTGATTTTGTCCTTTATCTGGTGAGTGATCATCCGGAGAGGAAAAAGCATGCCGAGCTTATATCCATAAGCCTGGAGAACGCAAAGCTCTACTATGATGAAAAGTACGACAGAAGCAATTTCATGAAAAATGTTCTTCTGGGCAATATCCTTCCCGGCGATATCACCATTCGGGCAAAGGAGCTCAGGGTTAAAAGCGATTGCCGCCGCATCATTTATCTGGTGCGTACGGAAAAGACCCGCGAGCTGTATGCCTATAATATTATTCAAAGCCTTTTTCCCAACAATAATAAAGATTACATCATCCTTCTGGATGATCAAAATACGGTTCTGGTCAAGGAGCTTAAAGATAAGGAAGATAATGAAGAGGTTCATAAAAAAGCCCGTATTATTATCGATACCCTTAACAGCGAGCTTATGATCAAAGCCAGCATCGGAATCGGAACAGAGGCGGAAAGCCTCAGGGATGTTGCACGCTCCTACAAGGATGCTCAGACGGCCCTTAAAATCGGACAAATCTTCGAAGCCGAGAAAAACATTGTTGATTATAATCATTTGGGGATCGGCCGCCTAATTTATCAGCTTCCTACAACACTTTGCCGGTTATTCTTAAATGAGGTATTCAGAGAAGGTGTATTTGAAACCATTGACTCTGAAACCATGATGACCATTCAAAAATTCTTTGAGAATAATCTGAACGTGAGCGAAACATCCCGTCAGCTTTTCATACACCGTAACACACTGGTGTATAGACTGGACAAGATACAGAAAATCACAGGGATGGATTTGAGAAAATTTGACGATGCCATTTATTTCAAGGTGGCCATGATGGTTAAGAAATACCTTGACGAGGTATCCAAGTAGACTCACTCTCCCTGAAATACGGGGGTCTCTCATGATACGCTTTGTCGATACGACAAAAATTTATCCCAACGGCGTGGTGGGGTTAAAAAATCTTACCCTTAAGGTTGAAAAGGGTGAATTCGCATTTATTATCGGTGCCAGCGGCTCCGGTAAATCTACCTTTCTAAAGCTTATAACCCGTGAAGAATCGCCCTCGGAGGGGGAGATCTATGTTAATGGCTATAATGTCCATGACATGGCCCGTGCCGAGGTGCCTTATCTTAGACGCAGTCTGGGAATGGTTTTTCAGGATTTCAGGCTGCTTCCAAATCGAACGGCTTATGAAAATATTGCTTTTGCCATGCAAATCGTGGAAGCCACGCCCAGAGAAATCCGGCGTCAGGTTCCGCTTGCGCTGGGCCTTGTGGGCTTAAGCAAAAAAGCCAAGGCCTATCCCAACCAGCTTTCGGGAGGCGAGCAGCAGCGGGTGGTTTTAGCCCGGGCTCTTGTCAATAATCCTTCCGTCTTAATTGCCGATGAACCTACGGGCAATCTGGATCCAAAGACCTCCTGGGAAATTATGAATCTTCTTGAGGAAATTAATCAGAGAGGTACAACGGTTATTGTCGCTACACATGAAAAATCCATTGTGGATGGGATGAAAAAGAGGGTTATAGCCCTGGAACGAGGCGAACTCAAAAGCGACGAAAGGAAAGGGCTGTATATCCATGAAGATTAGAACAATGAAGCTTCTTGCAAAAGAAGGACTACATAATGTTTA
>JAFADM010000511.1 GCA_023424865.1 Bacillota bacterium
AAAACCTCTCGGTTATCATTATTAAGTATGTTTCCGAGCACTGGTTTGAATCCGCCCTTCACAACCAGACCACTTATTTCCTTGAAAAAAACCTCAGTAAACACAAAAACGTATCTTCCGTGATAACACCTTTTCATTATAAAATAAACAAAAAGGATTCTGCCGGAAAAACGCCTGGTGGAGTCAAGTAGAAGCACCATTGACTTTAAGCGGGCCGGAGCCATGCATCCGGCTTTTTTTGCAGCCTGACAGACGCCCAAAGAAAGGAAATTCTCAAAAATGGAAGCAATCAAAAATGCCGCAATGTATGTGCTTGGTTTCAAATCCTATGTCATGATGCCCTTTATCATTCTCATTCTGGCCCTTATTTTCGGAATAAAGCCCCTTAAGGCCTTCAAGTCGGCTTTAACACTTGGTGTGGGCTTTGTGGGAATATTTCTTGTCTTTGACTATTTTGTCGAAATGATCCACCCTGTCGTCGAAGCCCTCATTGAACGTACGGGGCTTCACTTTAATGTGCTGGATGTGGGCTGGCCCCCTATGGCGGGAATCACCTGGTCCTTCAGCATGGCGCCCCTTCTTATTTTTCTTATAATGGGCTTTAATGTGGTGCTGCTCATCACCCGGGCCACAAAGACGGTTAATATTGATTTATGGAATTACTGGCATTTTATCTTTGCAGGGGCCATCGTATACAACCTTACCGGGAATATTCTTCTCACAGTACTGGTGGTTCTTGCCCTCAGCACCTTTACTCTTAAAATGGCTGACTGGAGCGCGCCTGCGGTTCACCGTTTTTCCGGTTTGGAGGGCATATCCATCCCCACCTTTTCTGCTGCCACCTATTTTCCTGTGGGCGTTTTGGGGAACAAGCTCATTGATGCCATTCCCGGTCTTAATAAAATAGAGGCCAATCCGGAAAAGCTCAAGGAAAAGCTGGGCATACTCAGCGAGCCCATGTTCATCGGCTTTTTCACCGGTATCCTCCTGGGCATAGGCGGAGGCTATGAATTCCGTGACGTGGCCTCCTTAAGCGTGGGCATTGCCGCAGTAAGCTACATACTCCCCAAAATGTGTGAAATTGTAGGAACCGCTCTCATCCCCATTTCAGAAGGCATGAAGGTCTTTATAAAAAAACGCCTTCCCAATGCCGGACAGACCTATATTGCACTGGATGTGGCCGTTCTCATGGGACAGCCCTCCATAGTGGTAACCGGTATCCTTTTAATGCCGGTGGCCCTCATTCTGGCCTTTTTGCTTCCCGGCATCACCTTTATTCCACTGGGAGATCTGGCAAACCTCATGGTGCTTGTAAGCCTTATTTGCCCCATAACCAAGGGAAATGTTTTAAGAAGCTTCCTGCTGGGCATTCCCATCATTATAGCCAATCTCTATCTATCCTCCTTCTTCTATGCCCAATATAACGAAACCGCCGCCTCCGTCGGTTATGCCATAGCCGGGTACGACGGTGCCTTTACAAGCCTGGTGGAAGGCGGAAACATGGTTAGGGTTTGGATGATACAGCTTTTCAGCGGCAGCTTCGGAGCCCTTCTTATCCTCCCTGTGGCCCTTGTTGTCCTTTACTTTACACGAAAGATCGCCCTTCGGGATCACGGAGACAAATAGTGGAAAAATTTATCCCTTTCTGTCCCAACCCCTATAGGTAAAGGAAGTAAACTCGGCTGTCTTATGCGGAGCGTTTTCCCCTGAGGTTCCCCACACGCCAATATAAGCTCCCGTAAAGCCTCCGGCTCTCTCGGTGCTCAAAACTCTGCCGTCAACACCCGTTGCCAGAAGCTCTTGGGCCATTTCCCTTTTATCCCCTTCTTCCTGTTTACCGGAACTCCCGTAATAAAAGGAATAGTCCTGACCCCGGGCTTCAACTCTCAGACAAAGAGAGGGTGCAGCCAGGGGTTTTTGTGCAATCAACGTTTCTATTCCCTTTTCACACACTACAAGCCGGACAAGAGTGCGGCCTTTTTCCAATCCGTACTCCAGCCGGATATGATAGGCTGGGCTCTGAACCGCTGCCACCCCTGCCCACTGGCCTTCCTTTTCAGGCAAAAAGCCCATACGGCACTCGACGGAGTAATGGATATGCTGAAGCCTTCTTCCCAGGAAGGAAGGGTTATGACTGCTGTTGAGCCCCTGGGGCTTTAATGCAAGGACAAGGGCTCCGGTACTGGAGGACATCTGCCAAAAGGGCTCTTCCGGTGTTCCCATACAGTTCCATATAAGATCCGGCGCCTCTTTTCCAAAGCCCTCCATCACATAATCGGGCCCTTGGTCCTTATGCAGGGTAATGGCTTTTCGTGCTGAAAGCCTGTTCTCCTGGGTTAAATCCGGTATGGGATACCGCTTTTCAACCTTGCCTGAGCAGGGGCAAAGGACAGGCCAGTCCTCTTCCCATACCACCGGTGCCAGAAAGGTCTCCCTGCCCAGATTGCGATAATACCCTCCGAAGGGGCGGGACCCCAGAAGGGTTATCCACCATTCCCCCTTAGGTGTTTCCACCAGATCCCCGTGTCCCACATTCACAATAGGGTGCTTCCTTCCCAAATGCCGGTGGGTGAGAACAGGATTGGAGGGACAGCCTTCATAGGGTCCTGTAAGCTTTTTGCTTCGGGCAACGGTAACGGCATGATGATAGTCGGTGCCGCCCTCGGCTATAAGTAAATAATAGTAATCCCCCTTTTTATAAAGATGGGGGCCTTCCGCCCAAATGGCGTCCTTCAGAGCGCCCCGCCAAAGGCCATGGCGTTCACCCTTTAATGTAAAGCGAGTCAAGTCAAGCTCCCTGAGCCAGATTTCATTGTCTCCGAAATACCGGCCGCCTCCGGGAGCGTCTGCTGTTCCCATCATGA
Organism: Bacillota bacterium; assembly: GCA_023424865.1. The sequence continues at coordinate 2,865 of JAFADM010000511.1, forward strand.
AGCATCTTCCGTCGTCCTCAAAGAAAAGAGAGGGATCAATACCCGGCGCTTCCTGGATAAAAACGGGATCCGACCAGGGGCCCGCAGGATTCGAGGCGGTAACAATAAAGTTTCCTTCGCCGCCGATAAGGGTTGTAACAAGATAAAACGTTCCTCTGTGCCATCGAAGAGTGGGGGCATAAATGCCCTGGGAATGGGAAAGTCCGTTTAAGGGCAGCTGACCCGGACGATCCAATACATGTCCAAGCTGTTCCCAATTTACAAGATCACGGCTGTGGAACAGGGGAATTCCGGGGAAAAAGGTAAAGCTGGAGTTCACAAGGTAATAATCCTCCTCCACCCGGCAGACGGAGGGATCCGGATAGAATCCCGGCAGGATGGGGTTTTCAAAATACAGTTCCTTATCCGGCATAGACAGCACATTCCTTTCCGGTGTATTATTGCTTTTATGGGCAAGACTGGGTAAAACGACTTGATAGCTATGGTAGCTGCTTAATTGAAGGCATATTGCTGTAAAATATTCATTTTAGAGACAGAGATTCCGTCACTTTTAATTGTATCCTATACTAAGAGGCCTTACCATTCCCTTTATAGGAAGCCTGTCAATAAAAAAGAGTAAGCACAAGCAGAATAAAACACACTGGCATAACGGGAATATGACGGCACATCTTCAAAGTCCTGCAAAGATGATTTCAAATTTCAGGAAATTTGCCTTTCTTCAAATTGTCCGCAAGCACGTACACTTGCGGCGATTGAAAGACAAATCCGGTAAAATCTGTTCTTGCATTATCCTTTTTGACTATGCTATAATTTGTATTACTGTTGCAAGTTTTATTTTCAAATCCTTCAACAGCAATCCAGTAATCCTTCTCAAATAAATTTGCAAAGGAGCAAATATTATGAAGAGCAACCTTAACCGGGATCAGATCCTCCGCTTAGCCAAAGAAAACGATATTAAATTCATACGTCTGCAATTCACTGATCTTTTCGGAATGTCAAAAAATCTCGCAATCACCGTTGACTATCTCGAGGAAGCTCTTGAAAATAAATATATGTTCGACGGCTCCTCCATTGACGGCTTTGTTCGTATAGAAGAATCCGATATGTACCTTTATCCGGACATCCAGTCCTTTGCAATCTTCCCCTGGCGTCCCCAGAACGGAAGGGTGGCAAGGCTCTTATGCGATGTTTATACACCCGATGCCAAGCCCTTTGAGGGTGATCCCCGCTACATACTGAAGCGTGCGGTTGATGAAGCCGCCAAGCTTGGCTATACCTTCAACGTGGGCAGCGAATGTGAATTTTTCCTTTTCCATACAGACGATAACGGCAAGCCCACCACCACCTCTCATGACAAGGGCGGCTATTTTGATTTAAGCCCCATGGATTTAGGAGAGGATGCCAGAAGGGATATCTGCCTGACACTGGAGGAAATGGGCTTTAATATTGAAGCCTCCCATCATGAGGTGGCCAACGGCCAGCACGAGATTGATTTTCGCTATGACGAGGCCCTCCAGGCTGCCGACAATCTCATGACCTTCAAGCTGGTTGTAAAGACGGTAGCCCGCCGCCACGGCCTTGCTGCCACCTTTATGCCCAAGCCCATTGCCGGCATGGCCGGAAGCGGCCTCCACACCAATCTGTCCCTTTCAAAGGATGGCGAAAACGCCTTCTATGATGCCAACGATCGCCTGGGACTTTCCCAGGTAGCCTACAGCTTTATGGCGGGTATCATGGAGCATATAAAAGCTATTACCGCGGTGGCCAACCCCATCGTGAATTCCTATAAGCGCCTGGTTTCAGGCTATGAGGCTCCCGTGCATATTGCCTGGGCTGCCAAAAACAGAAGCCCCCTTATCCGGATTCCTTCCTCCATGGGTGCAGGCTCCACCCGAATTGAGCTTCGGAGCCCGGATCCCTCATGCAATCCTTATTTAACCTACGCAATCATCCTGGCAGCCGGTCTTGACGGCGTTAAACGCGGTCTTGTTCCTCCGGCTCCTGTTGAAAAGAACATTTATACCATGGATCCCAAGGAAAGAGCTGCCCTTAAAATTGAGAGCCTTCCCGAAAACCTCCACGACGCCCTTGATGCTCTCGAAAAGGACAGCCTCATTATGGAAACGCTGGGCTCCCATGCCGCTTCCCGGTTTATTATGGCTAAGAGGCAGGAATGGGATGATTATAAGACAAAGGTACATCAATGGGAATTGGAGCAGTATCTCTACCGGTATTGATTACCTCGCCAGATTAATGCTCAATGGCGAGTCACACAGAAAGTGAGGATTTACGGTGGATATAAACTGCAATATCCTGCTGACCCTGCGTCAGCAGGAATCCATAGAGCAGATTCGCGGTATATTGTCGACCAGAGGCTATTTTATCGTCGATTCCTGCACCTCCGGCATGCAGGCTCTCAGAACAGCGGGCTACCACCAGATAGACATAGCCGTGGTGGGGTTTATGCTTTCCGATATGCCCGGCCTTAATTTTGCCAGCGATCTGCAATCCCAGCACAATTGCTCCGTTTTAATGATTACCCCACCCGAGCAGATAAGCTATGTGCGTCAAAATTCAGGAACCAATGACATTGTTTGTCTGCCCAGGCCGGTAACCCCCCAATCCCTCTTAACCTCCATTGACTTGATTTTGCAGTACAGGGAAAGAATTCAAAGCCTTACCCGGGAAACTCACAAGCTCCGTCTGGATTTGGAGCGGCGTTCCCTGGCGGAGAAGGCCAAAACCCTTCTTATGAACCGGTTCAACATGGGCGAGTCGGAAGCCTGGCGGCATATGCAAAAGCAAAGCATGGACACGGGAAAGCCTCTTACGGAGGTGGCGGAGGCTATTATCCGGGAACACGGAAAAATACGCCGGTAGGGACAAGTCTCAAAATGACAGCGAGATGCTTAAATTATTTAATATAACAAAGTAAGCGTTTAACGATCTAATTTTTTCAGGTAGGTGATGTATTCTATGGGTCAACAAAAAGAAATACAACAGGTAGCACCCTTATGGCGTCCGGAATTTGAACACGACAACTGCGGAACGGGTTTCGTTGCGCATGCCGGCGGGCAAAAATCCCATGACATTGTCAGAGACGCTCTTGAGGTATTGAACCGGCTTTCCCACAGAGGCGGCACGGGTGCCGATCCGGATACGGGAGACGGTGCGGGTATTTTAATTCAGATTCCTGATGCCTTCTT
>JAFADM010000561.1 GCA_023424865.1 Bacillota bacterium
CCGTTTGCGATTGCGCCGCCGATCTTGTTAATAAAGGGCTGTACCGAGAAGGTAATGCTCTCGTTGCGCCGGCCAAGCTTCCACTGCCCGTACTCCACGGTATCGGCCAGAAACATGAGCATAAGAAGCTGAATAAAGGCCTGACCGATGAAGATTAGTACCCCTGCAATACCAATAGGAAGGATATTCATGGGAGAGAAGAAGAATATAATGTAGCCGAGCACGACTAAAACAGTGGCGAAACCGTATAATTGCTTTCGGTTGTATCTTTTGGAGAAAACAGGAAACAGCATTAGCGCCACAAGCTGGGAAACGCCCAGAACACCCGCGAAAACAGAGTACATGCCCTCATCCTTAAAGGCGTATTTAAAGAAATACACTCCGAAGGTGGTTGTGGTGGAGTAGCCTATCATGAACAAGGCCATTGAAATGGCTGTGAATAAAAGCTGATCGTTTTTAAAGAGTACTCCGAACATCTCCTTCAGGGAAGTGGTTTCCTCCTTTTTATAAAGGGAGCGATCCTCCTTAACACCAAAAAGCGTGAAGCATAAAAACGCCAGTGTAATAACCGTTACACTTACAGCGAGAATGAACCAGGCTTTTTTGTCACCGCCCAGAACGTTTGTAATGGGAAGGATACCAACCACAACGATGTACATTCCCACATTAGCACAGATTCGGGCAAAGGCCCCCGTCTTTTCACGCTCCTTCTGATCGATTGTCAATGAAGGAAGCATGGACCAGTAGGCAATATCGTTTGCTCCGTAAGTTAAATCCCAGGCCAGATAGAGGAAGACAAAGGAAACGACGTAGCCCATACCTGTCAATCCCAAATCTGTAAAAAGCAGCACGGTAAGGATGCCTCCTATAACGCCGCCAAGGGCTATCCAGGGCTTGAATTTTCCGAAACGGGAATGGGTGTTGTCCACAAGAACCCCCATAAAAGGGTCATTTACGGCATCGAATAGACGTAAAACCGTAAGCGCGCCTGTCATATACCACATGGTTGAGTCCGGAAGATTAAGAATATCGGTGAGATAGTAGATCAGATACACGCTGACCATGGTATAGAGCATATCTCTGCCCACGGTGCCAAGTCCATAGTTGTAGCGATTGACTGTTTTGCCGCTAGTCATTATTGGGTACCTCCTTGACAATAATACCTTATAGCTCAGAAGCGGTTATAAGAACCCCACCCACTGCCGGAGTCATAGATTTTGGATCGGGTACCGAGGAACCTTATTACTTCGCAATAAAAAAGCAGTTATTTCTTCGAGGCTTCATCCATTGGCTTAGGGGTAGAGTTGGCTTTAGGTTCCGTTAGGTATAAATTAGAGCCGAAATCAGCAAGCATACGGACTTTTCCGTTATAGCCCGTTCCTGAAAATGAGCTGCTAAGGGGGATGCCGCTTTTGAGCGCTGACGCGGAGCAGGTGTATTCCTCCCGGCAGTCCATGAGGCTGTAATGACGGTTTGCAACACGCAGCACCATGCCCCGGGGATTGAGCTCCACAGGCAGTATATGCTTTACAAGCCCTCCGAAACGCTCTATGTATAAGCGCTGAGGACGGGTTCTTATTTTGTACAGTCCTTCCTTCAGCCCGGTTACAAACAGCCTGTCATCGCTTTCGGCAGCATCTGCGAGTATCTGGAAAAATCCCGTCACGGCGGTATCTTTGTTATCGCCCACACACTGCCAGACAACCTTATTAGGTTTACTCTCTTCAAAACGTGAGAAAGCGCCATACTGGAACAAGCGGCGGTATTGCTTGTAAAAAGCGATTTGCTCGGCAATGTCCTTTTTTTCCTCAGGGGAAAGGTATTTTGTGTCCAGCTCATAGCCGAGGCAGCCGAAGCAGGCCACATGAAAACGGGTGGCCAGAGGCGTTTCCCTAAGCGTTTGCTGATGGGGAGCTTGGGAAACATGAGCGCCCATGGAAGAGAGGGGGTAGAAATAGGAAAGACCTGCCTGTATCTTTAACCGTTCAACAGGATCGGTATTATCCGAGCACCATATCTGGGGACTGTAGCACAGCATGCCCAGGTCGAAGCGATTCCCGCCGCTGGAGCAGCTTTCAAGCAGAATATGGGGGCGGGGGCCAAACAGGCGTGACAGCACATCGTACAGTCCTAAAATGTACCGATGGTAAAACTCACCCTGATTTTGAAGGGAGGCGGAATAGCCTTCCGCAATATGCCGGTTCATATCCCACTTGACATAGGCGATTTTTGCTATATCCAGAATCCTGCCGACATTTTCTACGATGTAATCCCGTACTTCCTTACGGCACAGGTCCAGTACAAGCTGATTTCTTCCCAGCAAAGGTTTTTTATCCGGGAGCTTTACGGCATATTCGGGATGGGCCCGATACAGATTGCTGTCGGGATTCACCATTTCCGGCTCGAACCACAGCCCAAAATCAAGGCCAAGGGAGCGTATCCTGTCGGCAAATGCCTTGATTCCCTGGGGAAGCTTTTTTCGGTTGACGGTATAATCACCCAGGCCCGCCTTGTCGCTGTTTCTCTCGCCAAACCAGCCGTCGTCCAGTACAAAAAGCTCGGCACCAAGCTCCTTTGCCTTATTTGCGAGATGAAGAAGCTTCTTTTCGTTAAAATCAAAAAAATGGGCTTCCCAATTATTAAACAGTACGGGTCGCTCACGGTTTTTCCATTTTCCACGAACAATGTGTTCATTTGCGAAAGAGTGCATATTCCGGCTCATACCATTAAAGCCCCTGTTGCTGAAGGTCATCACCGCCTCAGGGGTCTCAAAGCTTTCACCCTGGGCAAGGCTCCATTCAAAGCAGTGAGGGTTGATGCCCATGGTCACGCGGACAAGGTCCTGGCCGCTCTTTTCAACCGTACTGAAATGGTTGCCGCTGTATACAAGATTGAAGCCATAGACCCTGCCGTTATCCTGAGACGTACCTGCGGAGGCCAGCATAAAACCCGGATTATGACGGTTGCTGCTGGAGCCGGTTGTGGATGAGTTTACTATAAGGCCGTATTCCACCGGCCTTTTGTGAAGATGGGCCTCCTTTATCCAGCCCCCGTCCAAGGTGAACATAAAAAGATCCCTGTCAGGAATATCAACCATCATGCTCATTATACGGCGGATAAAAAGAGGTTTTTCATTTTCATTTGTAAGAGCCCCACGGCGTGTGATGCAGTTTGTCTCTTCAAAGACGGTGTAAAACAGGGTTAGCGAGACAAAGCAGGAGGTATCCGTCAAGGTGACGGCCAGTGTTTGGCCGCCGTAAGCCGAAGGCAGCGTATCCATTGTAAGACAGCCTTCCACAATTTTATGGGAAGCATAGACAAAATCGCTGACGAATGAGCCATCGGGCATTTTAAGCTCTGTGGGGCTTTGCCTGTAGTCTCCACGGCCATTGTCGGACCACTCAAGGCATAGAGCGTCCAGGCAGTACAGCTCGTCGGAAGTGTCATAAACCACACTGCTGCCGGTAGGAATGGTACGTTTTTGCGCCAAAACATCCGCAGATGTATCGGCATCAAGCAGCGATCCATAATAGATATGCTCTAAATGACCGAATTTCGTCACCCGGAACAGGTAGGTGGTGTCTGTCGTATCCAGCCTGAAAACTTTCTCTTTGACGGTAATCAAAGCCTTATCGCCTCTTTTCAGAAATGGTATTTCTGATTTTTTACATATTTATCGAAAATTTCTTCTGTTACGCCACCGGCACGGAGAATTTGGGAATAGAACTCACCGGCTTTTTTTAGAGTGCGTTTCTGGTTTTCATAATTCACATGCACCAGCCCAAAACGTGCGCTCTCGCCTTCAATCCATTCAAAGTTATCACAGAAGCACCAGTGATAATACCGAACTACAGGCAGCCCGGATTGGCAGAGGGCCTTTAAGTGATCGTACAGGTAGCGGCAGCGGAAAGCGTCGGTATTGTCGCAGGTGCCGTTTTCGGTAATGTATATGGGGCGGTTTATTTGATTGAAGAGCTTCTCGGCGCATCGGACGATCCCTTCAGGATAAATCTCCCAGCCAAGGTCATTTTTTGGCGCATCCTTACGCACACCGTCCCTCAGGCCCGTAACAGTGGAGCGGGTGTAATAGTTCATAGCAATAAAATCACAGTATTCACCCCGTTCTAAGTCAAGAGGGGCTTTAAGCGGCCATTTAAACACACCGCTTAACAGGGCCCGGGTGATAGCCCCCTGAAAAGCGTACTCAAGAAGCATGGCGGAGATACGGTGCCATGGATTTATGGGATTGGCGGGAGCAAAGATTCTTACATGGTTGGCAAAGCTCACCTGGGTATCGCCGTATCCCATCTCACTTCGTAGCTTATGTATCTTCTTATAGGCAAGAATATGACATGCCGCCATGTTTGACATGACGGTGAAAGCCAGTCCCGGAGATTTTTTTCCCGGGGGCCAGTCACCGAAATAGTAGGAGTTTACAGCATAGACATTGGGTTCATTTATTGTGATGTATTCCGATACGATATCGCCGAAGGAATGTACAGTAAGAGCTACAAAGTCCATGAAATGGTTAATGTTCTCGGTTCTGGCAAAACCGCCCTTGTTCTCAAACCACATGGGGTTTGTAAAATGGTGAATAGTAAGCAGCGGTTGAATGCCCTTTTCCTTAAGATAGATAAGCTCCTCACGGTAATGAGCCACTGCGGCTTCATCCACCCTGTCCTGTGCGGGGCAAAGACGCGCCCATTCGATACCCAGGCGGTATACTTTAAGTCCCATGGCAGCCATGAGATCCGCATCCTCCCGCCAGCGGCTGTAATGATCGGTGGAGCGTGCAGGATCGGATCCGTCCCTGATTTTTCCGCGGCGATACCAGTCATTCCAATTATGTCCGCACTCACCGCCGCCCTCGATTTGTGTCGAAGCGGCTGCCGCGCCCAACAGAAGGTTCTCTTTCAACTTGAAAGGCATTGCTCTATCCCCTTTAA
>JAFADM010000582.1 GCA_023424865.1 Bacillota bacterium
CCCCATGGATAAGGGTTGGTTTTGATTTAAAGTTGAAAGGGGAAAAGCAATGGATAGGTTAGATTTGAATGAGTACTGGCAGCTTCGCAGTGAAGAGCTGTCCGTCGGTCCCAAATGGCATGCGGCGATTTCACTTAAAAAGGAGGACTGGCTGGATTGCAGCCTGCCCTGTGATGTTCGTATGCCCCTCATTGAAGGAGGAATTATTCGGGATCCTGTTGTAGCTGACTACTCCAATGAATCCGAATGGATCGAAAACAAATCCTGGTGGTTCTCAAAAGCTTTTTACATAACCTCCGACCAGTTGGAAGCAGATCGCCTGGAGCTTCATTTGGAAAGTCTGGACAGCGAGGCGGATATTTTTCTCAATCAAGTGGAGCTGGGACATCACCGAAGTACCTTCTATCCCTTTACAGCAGACGTAAAGTCCTATTTAAAGGAAGGAGAAAACCAGCTTCTCATAAGGCTTACCTCCGGCCTTGAGAATTACACGGCTCAGGATTTGGCTTCAGCCCATGGTACTGTTTCTACCGAAAAAAAGCAAAACAGGGGGGAGCGGGGAGATGAACGCCGCGCTATGGTGCGTAAACCCCAGTATGCCTATGGTTGGGATTGGGGACCCAGGGTGGCTACCTGCGGCATTATGAAGGGAGCCTATCTGTTAATAGAAAAAAGTGTCTCCATCGGAAAGCTTCATGCCGTAACACTCCAAACGGAGCCCAAGGTGCTGGTCAGACTGGAAGCAGAGCTTGAAAACCTACATCCCTTCTCTGAAAAGGAAGGAGTTATGGCACTGGCGCTTTTTCATGGCAATGACCAGGTACTGGAAGTTCGCAGAGAGCTTGTACTAAAGTCAGGCTTGAATTTTGTATCGGAGACGGTGGAAATTCCCAATGCCCGACTGTGGTGGCCTAACGGCTGGGGGGAACAGCCTCTTTACCATGCCCGGTTAACCCTTCGGGATGAAAAGGGGGCGCAAAGCCAGGCGGAGTGCCGGTTTGGTATAAGGACCCTGCGTCTTTGCCGGGAGCCTTTAAATCCTAAGGAGCGCTCCTTTTTCATAGAGGTCAACGGTGTTCCCATCTTCTGCAAAGGAGCCAACTGGATTCCTGCCGACTCCCTTTATGCCAGGGTAAGCGATGAAAAATACACCACTCTGGTGGAGGAAGCCCAAAGAGCGCATTTCAACATGCTGAGGATATGGGGCGGAGGTCTTTATGAGCGGGATGTATTTTATGACCGGTGTGATGAAAAGGGAATACTAATCTGGCATGATTTCATGTTTGCCTGTGCCATGTACCCGGACCATCTGGAATGGTTTCAAAGGGAAGTGGAAAAGGAGATGGATTATCAGACGCGCAGGCTTCGCAATCACCCCTCTCTGGCGCTTTGGTGCGGCAATAATGAAATTCATTGGGGGTTTGATGAATGGTGGAAAGGCCTGTCCAGAGGTCTGTCCCTGGGAGGGGCTTTTGTGTGGAATACCCTTGCGCCAAGAATTATACATAACAATTGCCCTGAGACACCTTACTGGAATTCCTCACCTTACGGCGGAGAGCACCCCAACTCCTCTGTGGCCGGAGATCGGCATCACTGGGGCGACTGCACCATGAATCCGGATATGGAAAAGCGCATTACGCCGGAGGAGTACGATAAGGTTACGGCAAAATTTGTCTCGGAATACGGTTATGTGGGCCCCTGCAAGAAATCCTCTGTACTAAGGTATTACGGAAGCGACGGTGTTGACCGGAAAAGCCTTATCTGGAGCCTCCATAATAATACCTTTGAGAAGGATACCGTTAATGCGGGCATTTCAAAACATTATCTTCCCTCCGAGGATCTGGCTTTGGATAACTATCTTTTGTATGCAGGCCTGTGTCAAGGGCTTATGTACGGCTATTCCCTGGAGGCCCTGCGCTTTAAAACAGGCTGCGGGGGAGCGCTTTTCTGGATGTACAGCGACTGTTGGGGCGAAGTTGGATGGACCATACTGGATTATTACCTCACGCGAAAAATAGCCTACCCCTTTGTTAAGAGGGCTTTTGAACCTGTAAAGCTTATTTTGAGAGAAGTTGATGAAAAGATAGTGGCTATGGGCATAAACGATACGCCGAATACGGTTGCTTTTGAAGCGGAATGCGGCTACCTTACCTTTGATGGAACCCGGAAGCTTGCCAAAACAATCGCTCTTGAGCTAAAGCCTCATTCAAGGGAGCCGGTTCTTCGTTTTGAGAAAAAGCCTGAGGATTATAAAAAGGGCTGCCTTTTCGTAAGGCCTCTTGATAATTCACAACAGGTTAAACCCGCTATTTTGCGAACCGGTGTATTCAGAGAATTGGACCTTCCCCAGGCCAGGCTTTCTGTGTCCGGCTTCAGGCTGGAGGAGGGTAAGGGAGAATTTATCGTTGAGGCTCAAAGCTATGCCCATGGAGTTCACTTTAAGTGCGAGGATGTAGTTCGCTTTTCCGACGAATATTTTGATCTGTTGCCCGGAGAAAAGAGATACGTTCAGATGGAGCTGCCGGAAGGGGCATCCCCACCTGATACTGTAAAGGCATACGCCATAAATAATGTCTTGTACAAATAATCTTTTACTTGGAATTTAACCTAACAACCCACACATAACATCTGAGCGCAGGAGTAAGGCTTATGTCTTGTATACAGTCGAGGGGTGGGGCGGACATAAAGCCTTACTCCATGTTGCTTTCTTTTTTCGGCTTCCGAACGAAGCCGAATATTCAATCTATTTGACTTTTAAGGTCTTCCGGTAGTAAGATACCACCTGTAAGCCCATTCTTTACCGGAGTATGAAGTAATGAAGGATAATAACCTCCTGAGAGGAGCCAACCACCAATCCACCAAAACCCAGAACCGGGCGTTGATTTTAAAATTAATCTGTACGGGATCCGCGGTTTCCCGCATTGACCTGTCACGGCAGACGGGTCTTAGCAAAATGGCCATTACCAATTTGGTCAATGAGCTGCTCTCGGAAGGGTATGTGGTTGAAGGGGAAGGCCGGGAAATGCCGGATAAGGGAACTGCCACCGGAAGAAGGCCCGTGGTGCTTTCACCGGACACGGAAAGCAGGGGTGTAATTGGTCTCTACATTTCAAGAGATTATGCAACTGCAATCCTTTCCAATTTTAAATGTCATATTCTTGAAAAATTTACCGTAAGCTTTGCTTACGAGGAAACGCCGGAATCCTTTTGCGAAAAATTAATAAGCCTGATTGGAGATGTTATGGCTTCTCCGAATGCCGGGAAGAGAAAGCTGGAGGGTATAGGAGTGGCCTGCATCGGCCCGCTGGACAGCAGAGAGGGTGTTATACTTGAGCCCCCCAATTTTCACATGCTTAAAAGCATCGCAGTGGGTAGTCTCCTTAAAAAGACCTTTAACCTTCCGGTTTATGTGGACAACGACATGAATGCTGCCGCATTGGCAGAGAGGCTTTACGGCAAGGGCAAGGATGTAAGCCACTTTGTTTATGTGGGTATTACAAACGGCATCGGAGCGGGTATTATTTCAGGAGAACAGCTTTTTTCAGGGGAAAGGGGCTTCAGCGGAGAAATAGGGCATACCACCATTCATTATGAGGGACCCAAATGTGCCTGCGGCAATAACGGCTGCCTTGAGCTTTATGCCAGCCTGCCGGTCATTGTTTCTCAGGCAGCCAATGCCCTTGACCTTGGAATGGATTCCATGCTGAAGAATTATAAGAACCTTTCCTGGGAAGCCATTGTGGAATGCGCCCAAAAAGAGGATAAGCTTGCCTTGAGCCTTATTGACAGGATATGTCTTTATGGGGCCATAGGCCTTGTTTCCGTAGTAAATATTTTTGATCCCCAGGTCATTTATCTGGGCCATGAATTTGCCCTGGCAGGAGACATGGCGGCGCAAAAGCTGGAGGGATATATTAAGGATAAAACCATGAGCAGCCGATACAAAACCGTACCGGTGGAGATCTCCGCCTTTGGTGAAAAGGCGCCCCTGACGGGCGCCTCCGCACTGGTGCTGGACAGGCTGTTTAAAGGCATTTAAACGGCTTGAAGCCTATTTCTTATTCTAAAAAGTCAAGGCAGCGCCTGTCCTTTGTTACTGAACCTACAAAGGAGCCTGCCTTTTTATGTTCCGGATGAATCTGATAGGCAGCCAGTGCCTCTTCCGTTTCAAAAAGGCTGTTTAGAACAATTTCAGCATTGCTGGAAGGCAGCGGGGACACAATCACCGTTAATTCCTGTATGCCCTCAATAACGCTCTTTAAAGCCTCCAGGTCCTTCTTGATTTTTAGACCGTGACCGGCTTTTTCCTCCGGTGTCAGTTCTTCCTTAAAATTCCATGATACGATGTGTCTGACCATTTTAACCTCCTGAGTATTTATTGTTGTAATAACGAATCTAACAATCTTTTGTTGCACTAACGGGTTTGAACTTATTACGAAAGCATGAACGAAACAAATTGCCTCATTCCCTCCACCAATGAATTCAATTCGATGTACTCATGAATGGAATGGGCTTTTCCGCCTCGTCGTATGCCAAAGGAAACGGCGGGTATTCCCATACTCAAGGGGATGTTGGCATCGGTGCTTGAACAATGAAATGAGGTTTCAAGTCCTTCGGCAGCTCTTACGATGAGAAGTCTTTTTTCCAGTTCCGTTTTGGGAGCATCCTCTCCGCAGGGCCGTATGCCCAGCAGCGTTAGCTTTATCTCCGAGCCATCCCTTTTCTTTATTCCCCGGATGATATCAAGGATGCTTTTATCCAGTGCTTCGAGGCATTCTGAGGATTCGGAGCGAAGGTCCAGCAAAAATTCCGCACTGCCGGCTATGGTGTTGACAGAGGTTCCACCTTTTATAGTTCCAATATTATAGGTTGTTTTGGACTCAAAGGAGGGGATGAATTGGTAAATCTGATTAATAATGCAGGATGCCAGCGCAATGGCGTTGTCCTTTCCGAAATCGCTCCAGCTGTGGCCTCCATGGGTTTGTATTTCAACGCGATAGCGCTTGGAGCCTACCGCTCTGTTGACAAATGCATCACAGCCTCCGTCCACGGCAATGACTTCGTCAATACGGTTGTGCCATTGGGACATTATGTGCCTTATGCCCTTGAGATTTCCCAGCCCTTCCTCACCAACGTCAAAAGCAAAGAGAATATCGGAAGGAGGCTTTATTGAAAGCTCAAGAAACATTTTAATAATGAACATGAGACCAGCCGCATTGGCACAGTTGTCTCCGCAGGAGGGAGCATACATTTTATTCGCCTCAATGCGGGGGCAGATGTTCTCAATATCACTAAAAACCGTATCGATGTGCGCACAGTAAAGAGGAAGCTTCCCGCTTGTTTCTCCGCTCAGTAGAAACACCACATTCCCTGCCTCGTCACAATAGGCTTCACCTGCTCCCGCGTTATGGAGCCAATGGAGTATATACTCTGCCTTGGCCTTTTCAAAGCCGGTGGGCGAAGCTATGGTACAAAGCTTTGCAATGAGGCTGACGAGTTCCTCTTTATGATTTTCAATATACCGGTGAATTTCGTGCTTAACCGTTCTTTCCATAGCGTGTTTTCCAATGCTTTCTGCTATTAATAATAAAAAGGTGCTTCATTTATATGCTGTAAGCTT
>JAFADM010000113.1 GCA_023424865.1 Bacillota bacterium
AAGCGGGAAATGCTGCAGAATATTAAGATTCTATTACAGGACCTGCAGAAATTGAAGTTGTCGGTTTGATTGATTATAATTAAAAAGTCACAAGGTATTTTTAAAAATACACGAGTTTCTAGTTTAAAGGGTGGAACATATGGATAAAAACGCAAATCGGAGTAAGTCCTCCGCCAAGAAAAATCTGATCCGCACAAAGCGCCAAAGCAATAGCATGAAAATTATCATTACGCTGGGTGTTTTGGCTGCGATCGCCGTAAGCTACTTTCTTATAGATAAAGGAAGTCATGTAGGTACCGTCAACAACAACAGAATAACCAAAGCAGAATATCTGTTTTTCTTAAGCCAGCAAAAGATGTCCACGGAAAGTCAGGAGGGTATAAGCTCCAAGACTGCCGAGGAGAAGGAAGCCTTTTGGCTTAAAACCACAGATGGTCAGAATCCCTGGGAGACTGCCAAGCTGGAAGCTCTCAACAATTCCAAGGAATACATGATCCAAATATTGGAAGCGGGTAAGCTGGGACTTAAGGTGGACAGCTCCATTAAAAGTCAGGCCGAATCCAGCATGGCCGATACAAAGACCTCCCTGGGAAGTCCCACGGACAGGCAGTTTGACCAGTATATTAAAAGTATTTTCGGAATAAATACCACTCAGCTTACCTCTATTACCGAAAAACTGATTCTTATTGATAAATTTAAAACCCAATATATTGACTCCAATTATAAGGCGCCGGAGCTTTCCGATGATGATGTGAAAGCGCGCTATGATGAGGATACCAAGGTATTTGACAAGGTAGATATACGTTATGTTGCCTTATACAAAACCGACGACAACGGAACGGCCCTTGCCCAGGCTGAGCTTGACAAGAAGAAGGCTCAGGCTGAGGAAGCCTTGGCCAAGCTCAAGGCCGGAGATAATATTGATGAAGTAATCAAAGCCTACACCGAGGAGGAGGCTGCAGAAGGCTCCACCGAGCCTCTGGGTAAGGCAACCCTGGATTATTCCGAATCCTCTTCCGTGCAGGATATGGTTAACTGGGCCTTTGCAGGAGCTGAGGGAGATACGTCCTTCTTTGATACCACCTATGTTTACTATACTGTCATCATTACGGGAAGAACAGACTATGACGATGTGAAGGCTACCGTAAAAAGTACCATTGAATCGGAAAACGAGACGGCCTTTTACGAGGGTGCCATCAAAAAGTGGAGTGCTCAAAGCGAGTACAATATTGTAAAGAACGATTGGGTATACGATTCCATCGGCTATAAATAGGTTTCAGTCACAGCCTCAATAAATTAGAATTGATTCTTTCAGATCCTATTCATATAAGGACATGCTTAAGCATAAGTTTAAGCATGTCCTTATCTTTTTTATGAGCTTTTTGCATTAACAGAATGGGCTAAAGGGCGCAGGAAAGGGGTTTTTGCCTCTGGGCTCATGATTACGCAGGAGGGGCTTCTCCTACAGAAAAGCCTCTGAGAAAGGAACGTGAAGCAAAAATGAGTGAAATAACCTTGGGAAGAAGTTCACAGGAGGGATTTCTTGTGTATCTTCCTGAAAGAATTAAGCAAACCGTTAATCGACTGCCCCGGGAAAGGGCCCAGGAACTGGAGGAACTGAGAATACGGGCCGGATTGCCGCTTATGGCCGTGTTCCGTGACGGGGACTGGTTCATAGAGGAAGGCGGACGCCTGACCCGGACTTTTTCCAGGGGTATTAAAATATCGGGAGATGAGCTTAAAGAGCTGTTTTATCAAATGTGCGAGCATTCCATATACGCCTATCAGGATGAAATCCAAAGGGGTTTTATCACATTAAAGGGCGGACACCGGGCCGGTATCTGCGGGACAGTGGTTTACGACGGAGACCGCATAAAAGGCATGCGGGATATTTCTTCCGTATGCATTCGCATGTCCCGGCAAATCACCGGCTGTGCGGAAAAGGTTTTTCGGGCGGTGCAAAGGGGAAATGCGGATATTTACAATACCCTTATTTTATCTCCGCCCCGATGTGGTAAAACCACGCTTTTACGGGATCTTTGCCGTCTTGTAAGCAAAGGCTCGGAGGGAGGCTTTACAGGACTTCGAACCGCCGTGGTGGACGAGCGTTCGGAGCTTGCGGCAAGTTACCGGGGACTTCCCCAGAATGATTTGGGACCTCGTACGGATGTTCTGGACGGCTGCCGCAAATCGGAGGGGATAGAGCTGATGCTTCGGAGCATGGCCCCGGATGTCATTCTGGTGGACGAGCTGGGTTCCCAGAAGGACGCGGAATCCATTAAAAATGCCTGGAACGCAGGAGTCCGTATTGTTGCCACCGCCCATGCCTATGGCCTGGAGGATTTCAAAAAGCGGTGGGGCATGGGGGGACTGGCTGATGAGAACGGCTTTGAAAGATACATAATACTTGGAATAGACAATGGAAAACGATGGGTAAAGGTGATGGACAAGGATGGACGGGAACACAATTTTACTGATGAAGCTAACCGGAGGACTGATGATTTTTATCGGTTGCACAGCCATCGGTCTTAAGCTTTCCGCCAGGCTTTCAGCACGGCAAAAGGCTCTCATTGGTTTGATGGAGGCCATGCTTCAGATGAAAAGCTCCGTTTGCGGTTTGGGAATGCCCCTTGCGGCAGCCTTTCAGGAGTTATCGCGGCAGAGTGGATTTATCCTGTGGGCCAATGTCTTTGGTACCTGCGGAAGATTAATGTCCCAGGAATTTCTGGACGGAGGACAGGCCTGGAGACGGGCCCTTCACGAAAATTGCGAAGAGCTTCCCTTTGGTGCCGGTGATTTAAATCACCTGGAGTCCCTGGGGGAGCTTTTCGGAAAATCGGACAGGGAGGGACAAGCCGCCGTGTTTGCCATGGTGGGTGAAAAGCTGTCTGTCATGGAAAAGCAAGCCCGGGAGGTTCACGAAACCACAGGCAAGCTCTATCGCAATCTGGGTGCCTTAGGCGGTGCGGCCATGGTTCTGCTTCTTATATAGCACCATACACGATTAGGCCTCCTGAAAGGAACTTCAATTCGTGGCAGAGCTTAATTGAGCGCCGGAGTAAGGCATAAACCTCGCTCAGCAGCGCCCGAAGCCTCCCTCACCGGATTGAAGGAAAGGAATGGATTGTAATGAATGTGGATTTGATATTTCGGATTGCCGCGATCGGCATTATCGTTGCAATTTTGAACATTGTACTTAACAAATCCGGCCGCGAGGAGCAGGCCATGATGACAACCCTGGCAGGTCTTGTGGTTGTACTTATGATGGTTGTGAAGGAAATTGCCAATCTGTTTGATACAGTGAAGGCATTGTTTGGATTTTAACCCTTCCGGCTCGTCTCGGACGTTGCCGGATTGAAGATGCAGGAAGGCTTATGGAGACTGAATTAATCCGTATTGCCGCCATGGGTATTGTTGCGGCGGTGCTGGCGTTGGTTATATCGGATAAAAGGCCCGAGTTTGGCATGCTGGTGGGTCTGGCCTTTGCCGTCATCGCGCTTTGGTTGATTTTAGGCAAGGCAGGTGCCGTGCTCCGGCTCATTGAGGAAACGGTGAAGAGCTCAGGCATTGATACGGCGCTTTTGATGCCTGTGCTCAAGGTAACTGGTATGGCCTATATTACCCAGTTTTCGGTGGATGCCTGCAGGGATGCGGGGCAGAACGGCATTGCCTCCAAGGTGGAGGCGGCAGGCAAAATTATGATGCTGGTTGTGGCAGTTCCCATTGTCACCTCACTCATTCGTATCATATCCACCATTTTATAGTACCTCACGGAGCAGAGCCATCAATTAAAACAAGTTATTTGCTTATGCTTCCGCTTATAGGGTTGCGGGCATACCCGCTTTAGTAAAGTACTTTTACCAATCGCTTAGGATGGTCTAATGAAGGGAGGAAACACCATGAGAAAAAGAGCCGCTGGATTTTTTCTTTTCCTCATGATCCTGATATTTTGGATGCAGGAACCGGCCTTGGCTTTGTCACAGAACGATTCCCAAACAGTGGGAACAAGCCAGGAGATGCCTGATGTGGATTCCATTATTGAAAACCGGCTTGAAACGGGTAATGTGGATGCCATTAAAAAGGCCATAGACGATATGCTCGAGGATGAGGATTCGGAACTTAATAAAACCTTCAGCGCGGACCAAATTCTCTCCAATGCGCTTAAAGGCAATCCTCTGGACAATTTTAAGGGTCTGCCCAAGGTACTGACCGCTCTTGTAGGAAAGGAGTTAAAGGCTAATGTGGCCCTCATGCTGCAGCTTTTTGCAATTATGCTCCTGGGAGCCCTGGTGAAAAACCTGCAGCCACTGGAAAAGGGGATTCCCAACGAAACGGCCCGCATTTGTATTAACGGGGTTATGATGATGCTGGCTGCCACCAGCTTTGGAAATGCCGTTCAAATAGCCTCGGGGACCATCGGCGCCATGCAGGAGATTGCGGGAGTTGCCATGCCCGCCCTCTTTGCCCTCATGGCTTCGTCAGGAAAGCTGGTTTCTGTAACGGCCCTGCAGCCCATTATGCTTCTTGGGGTCAATACGGCCTGCCATATACTTAAGAACATACTGATGCCCCTTACCGTGGCCTCAGGCATTTTGTTTCTGGTAAATGCCCTTTCCGACCGCTTCAAGCTGGGAAACCTGGCCAAGCTTTTAAAGAGCACCGCCGTATGGGCAACAGGTGTCGTGGCGCTGGTTTTTTCCATAGCCTTCTCTATCCAAAAAATGGCCAGCGGCACGGTGGATGCCGTTACTCTAAAAACCGCCAAATTCGCCATCGGCACCTTTATTCCGGTGGCGGGGAAATATATGTCCGATGCTGCCGAAACCCTGCTTCTGTGTACCTCTGCAGCCGGCAGTGCCGTTGGTATTCTTACGGTGGCCGGGCTGATTTTGTCCGTTGCGGTTCCCTTTATACGGCTGTTTCTCGTCATGCTGACCTTTAAGCTGGCAGCCGCTCTGGGCGCCCCTTTATGCGATGAAGCCGTGTGTGATGCTCTGGAGGATGCATCCAGCTGCTTTTCCGTTATGCTGGGTATTGTGGGAGCTTCCTTTTTTGTATTGACGCTTTTGACCGGAACTCTTATGTCCAGCAGCGGGTATATGCGCTGACCTTAATTGTGCATTTGTTAACAAAGGAGGAATAAAAGCTATGAATGATTTAAGGAGCTGGATTATTACTTTAATTGCGGCAACACTGGGCTGCGTGATGCTTGAGCGTATGGCTCCGGAAGGCAATCTTCAAAAATATGTGCGATTAATATGCGGACTTGTGATAACTCTTTTGGTGGCTACCCCCGTACTGAAATTCCTTAATGGCGGCATGACCTTTAACAGTGCTTTTTTTGCGGATTCCGTCGCACTTTCCGAGAAGGAGCTTACAACCAGAATGAACGCTATGGTGGCTGATGATAACCGCCAGATGCTGGAAATATACCGAACCTCTCTTATAAAAGACATACACAGCCGGTTTGAAGGCGAGACCGATTATAAGGTAACCGCCGTAGATGCGGTGCTGGAGGAGGATACGGCAAGCGCCTCCTATGGACATATTCGTAAGCTTTACATCAGCCTTACAGCGGATGGAAAGGCGGTTTCCTTACTGGAAGGAGGGCTGGAAGCGGGGCCGGTGCAGAGCATGAAAGGCGAATTGACCTCTGTTTTCGGAATTGACGGTGAAGATATTGTAATTGAAATAAAAAAATAATGTGAAAAAAAAGGCGGATTTATAAAGGGTTAAAGGTGAAAAGGAGGCTTGAAGGGACCATGTTTAAAGGGATAACGGGTTTTTTTATACGGAAGAACGAGGACGGCGGAAAAAAGAAACCGTCTCCATTAGAAAATTTGGTCATAATTGTGGTACTAGGCGTAATAATCATCTTAGCAGGAGGTTTTTTTACACGATCCAGCGACACGGAGGATACCTTTGGAAACAAAAATGGAAATTCTTCTTCCGGTT
Organism: Bacillota bacterium; assembly: GCA_023424865.1. The sequence goes on from JAFADM010000113.1 coordinate 5,956, forward strand.
CGTCGGGTGTGGCAAGCCTGACGGAAACCGGCTATAACGGCCAGGAGGTGGTGTCCGATATTGAAAAGAGGCTGTCGGAGCTGCTTTCAAATGTGCAGGGTGCAGGTGTGGTAAGTGTCATGGTCTATGCGGACACAAGCAGCGAGGTTGTGCCTGCCTATAACAATCAACAGGAGACCAGAGAGGATGCCACAAACGGAGGAACCTCCTCCCAGTTAAGTGAAAACAAGGAACTGGCACTGTCGGGGGATGACACGCCCGTTGTGCTTAAGGTTATTATTCCACAGATACGGGGAGTCGTTGTGGTGGCGGAAGGGGCAGACGATCTTCTTGTTAAGGAACAGTTGAATAATGCGGTGTGTACTCTCTTGGGGATTCCTGAACACAGGGTACAGATCCTAAAGCATAAATAGTCGATATCGGGAGGGAATCGTATGAGAAGGAAACAGGTTATCGTATTAGGGCTGGTGCTGGTAATTATTGCAGTAGGCGTATTGCAGTACAACTACGGAGGAATCGGGGATTCCACCAATGTGGGGCTCCTTGACGGCGGTCT
>JAFADM010000114.1 GCA_023424865.1 Bacillota bacterium
GCCTCAAAGTCGCTGCTGATGCTGTTGGCAAATAGGATTTCCGGAAACAGCATTTCTTCGGGAGACGATGTAAAGCAGCTTTGCAACAGAGGCAGGAGTGTTTCGTCGCAGCCGTTGCCGTAAAGAACGATTCGATCCGGATTGAGTATGCAGCTAAATGCCTGGATTGTTTTTACCACATTCTCTTTAAGTACTAAAGGATTATAATCAAAGGTATCCCATTGAATTCCCAGAGGCAGAAATTTAATCTCGCCGGCAAGGCCGTTTCTGCCTCTCCAGATATCGCCGTTCATGCAAATACCGGCTCCGGGAGGGTATTTGTCGGGGAAGTAAAGCCCGATAACGCACTGGTTGTTATCAATCCCCCTATTTTTACAGTGTCCCATGATAGCGGCATTCACATCGTTCTCTACCAAAACCGGACGTTTAAATTTTTGTTCCCCATGCCGGGTAAGGGATTCATTCCGCATATTGGGATAATCACTGATAATAAGCCTGTAATTCACTTCCTCACCGGGTATTCCGAAGCACAGGATTTGAATTTGGGGGTATTTTTCAATATAGCGTTCAATTTCCGTATCAAAGCTTTCCACGGTGACGTTGGAAAGAGCCGTTTGACTTTGTTCAACGACCTGCCCTCTTAAATCGATAACGCGGTAAAACGCAGTGTCCTTGCCCTGAACCTCATGCATGTAAATGACCAGCGCCAGCCGATGGCGGCTGTTGTAGCGAAAGGAGGCGGGGGGCCGCCCTCCGTCAGAATTTAAAAGTGTGTCCGGAAGAACTTCGCCGGACTTTACAAGAAGGCTAATCAGGGAGTTGACGGTAACCACGCTGAGGCCGGTAAACTGGGCCAGCTGTGGTTTTGTGGCCGTAGCAGCTTCCCGGAGAGCGCCGCGAAGGGTATTTAAATTGGCTTCCTTTATAAGGTTGATGTTTTTGCTCATGAGACCTCCTTGTACTTTGCTTTTTCTGGTACAATCTCATTTTTTCTGCTGATATACATTCCCTTTTTACATTTCCCTTTTTAAAACATGGTTAACCTTTTCCGTACTGATTAGCATAATAACGAGATAGGCCATAACAATCATAGGGAACAGAAAAATGCCCCAGCGGGTTGCTGCTGCTCCGAAAAGGGGAGGAAGGATTGTGGTTCCCGTATAAGCGACAGCCATTTGATAACCCATAAGCTTTGAGGCGTTTCCTTTGCCAAACCGGGCAGGCGTTTCATGAAGAAGTCCTGGATAAATGGGGGCAAGTCCCAGACCAATAAGAATGAAGCCCAGGTAGGAGATTGACACGGGAAGTGGAACTAAAAGTAGAATTCCTCCTGAAATGGCCACAAGCTGGCCATAACGGATGAGTATCCTGTTGTGTATCCTGAGTGCAAAAAAACCAGTTAGAAGCCTTCCAACGGTGATTCCGCCGTAATAAAGGGAAATGCGTCCGGCCGCCGTTTCCGGGGTGACGCTCCCGCCGTCTACCATAAAGCTTGCACCCCATAAGCCAATGGTGGCTTCTACGCCGCAATAGAACAAAAAGGATATCAGGGTGTTTTTTACGCCTCTTATTTGGAGGACGTTGGAAGCTTTACCTGTCTGTGTGTTTCCGGCTGAAATTTGCTCAGATTGATTATCGGCGCCATCGGGTAAAGCTTCCTGAGAGGCTTCATGCTCACGGCTTTGGGCAACACGCTTCCACATGGGAAGGGTGGCAAGAAGAATGATTACAAGTGAGAACTGTATAAATGCTATGGATCTGTAGCCGCCTCTCCAGGAGCTATGTACGGCTATGAAATAGGACATGATGACAGGCCCTACAGTAGCACCCACACCCCAGAAGCAGTGGAGCCAGTTCATATGATGTGCTTTGTAGTTTTCCGCAACATAATGGTTCAGCGCCGCATCAACGGACCCAGCCCCAAGGCCCAGAGGGATTGCCATAAGGACAAGCCATAGGAAGGAAGGGGAAAAGGAGAAGCCCAAAAGGGCACTTGCTGTAAGCACACAACTTAAAAGCGTAATTGTTCCCGTTCCAAGGCGGGAAACCATCCGGCTGCTGGCCAGGCTGGAAACAATGGTTCCTCCGGCTACGATCATGGACAAAATACCTGCCGAACCAAACGCTGCGCCTAGCTGGGGCCACATGACAGGCCATGCGGAGCCAAGAAGTGAATCGGGAAGCCCCAGGCTGATAAAAGCAAGGTAGATAACGATAAGAAAGCACGTTGCCATTTAAATCCTCTTTTCTTAGTGATGCAGTTATTTGCGCTGTTTCAGTTGTTAATAAGGGGAGATGAGTTTGTAAAATTACTTTATAAAGTATATTTATTAAGTGATTTAAGTATGCGGCAATGGATGGCTTTTGTCAATAGTGAGGGACTCTGTAATGGAGGACAAAAGGCTGGAAATAAGCGGATGGCATGAAAGAAAGGTGGAGTAAGGATAAGTGAAGTGTTTTGAGCATAAATGAGCGGGAGAAATGCACTGGAAATTTTTAAGGGTGAGGGTAATAATGGATGATATGAAGCTGCAGTATTAGAATTAAAGGTGGACTGCTGCTTGTTTTTTTAGAGAAGAATATGATAAATTATAAAAATCGGTATTGTTAACACTCAATAAAGGAAGCGTTATAATTTAATTTATTCCCAGGCACGAGGGTAGTACAATATAAATAATGCATTCAATACTAATGACATTTAAACAAGAGGTGTTTCTTATGAAGGCTTTTCCACTCGACAGCATTAGTACAATGAGCTCCACTGAGCTCATTACCAAACTTGAGAATGGCGAGATGTCATTGCTCAAGTCATTCAGTGTTAACCACATGCGCTTTTTGAAGAGGATGATCGTAGGTCCACGCCCGGCCTGGAGTCAGATTTCTGGCCTCTTAAGCTGGACATTGGGGCTCTTTGTGATGAATTATATTGTTGGTCCCATTTGCCGCTTCGTACTTTGGTGCGTTCTTTTAGGAGGTGGTGCTCCTAAGGATGAGAACTACTGGAAGAAAAAACGTGTGAAGGCCGTCCGGGTAGTCCGCTTCTTCTTTCCGGACCAAGTATTGGGAACAACTCCTGATATAGAAAACCAAGGTTTGATAGTGGGGTTTAATCATCCCACACTACACGAGATTTTAAGCCTCATAGCCTGGGCCCTGGATCGCTTTCCGAAAAGACGCAATAACTATCCGACAAATTTACCCTGGTACGAAAGCATCTGTACATGCGCTCCCACTCTTAAAAAGTTGGGCATCTGTATTACGCCTCTTATCACACAGAGTACTTTCAAAAAGCTTGAGAAGGTTCACCAAGGTGATGAAAAGATGATCGGCGCCATATCTAAGGTTAGTGAGCTTTTACTAAGCCATTATTTTTCAGTGGCAATAGATTTTGAGCGCTCAGGAGACAATACCTTTGCTGCTCCGTCCTCTACGAGGCAGGTTACCATATTCCCAAAAGGTGCTGCTTTTCATAAAGACCCGGGGGCGGTTAAGCTGCTGCCGGCAATGAGCGGACTAATGTTCAGGATTGCCAGAGCCGGAGGGGATAGGAAGCCGGAAGCGATATTCTTACCTGTAACGGTAATACCACCCAAGCTTCGTATCAAGTGGCTGAAGGGGCTTAAGCCCTTCAGCCGGTATTCCTTGATTATTGGCAGGGGCTTTTCTATGGAAGAAGCTAAGAAGCTGGGAAGAGGCATCGATTACGCTTTTTTAAAACGCCTCGCCGAAAACGCGCCGGAAGAGCTATGGTACCCAAAGCCCGACATAAAGCTGCAGTTTAACTCTTATACAAAGTAAATGCGGCTATGGGACATATTTGAAAAAATTACAATATAAATCAAGCGCTTCGAATTTCATGAAAGCTTTGTCCCAGGTAAGGCGTGTGCTTAAAAATAACAGCCAATTTTACGCATTAACAAATGGAAATGGCAGAGTGCGCCTTTTATGATTTCTTGATAATAGGGATATATGCGTAATTCGTGTGGGGTGGCGTACCATATTCAGCGTGACAGTGGTATTCAACCTGTATGTGAACGTCCGGATTTTGCAAATAATCGTTTTCCCTCGCGGCGCATTGCAACGGCGCCTGCTCCCCTGCGAAATACATATAAGAGCCATACTTCCACGGATTAAAAGGTTCCGATTTATCATAGCCAATCAGCGATGCCGCCGCTTTTTCGTCATTTCTTACGCGCAGCCACAACCCGCCCGGTTGTGTCAGTATATCGAAACGCTCATCTTGCTTGTCAGAATAGGATTCGTTTGCGAACATTATGCCTTTTGGCTTGTCTTTACACGAATAGTTAATTGAAAGGGCGGCACTCCAATCAGGATTTATACGTTCTTTTATAGCATCAGGAATTGTTTTGACAAGCTCCTGAAACCGCTTGAGTGTCGGCTCGTTGTTCGGCTCGTCAGTACTGTTTTTTGCATAACCTACGCAACCGACCCACAAAACGTCGGGACGTTCGACAACTTCAAAATCTACCCCTTTATAGGTTATGGTCTGTACGAGTTTTTCAGCCGGGTGTTTTGACCTGGACATGATTGTTTTCCTCCCGTATTATTTATTTTTCTATTTGACAAGCCGGGCAGATATATACGTACTGCCGAACGCGCTTCCATTCTTAATGTTCATTCCGCACACAGGGCAAGGTTTTCCCACCGCATTAGCATATACTGTCTTATTCATTTTTTAATTGATTTGAATTTTTTGGCGTATAACAACGCATATATGTCTTTTTCTCCTTTACGATAAAGGAGCGACGCCACCCTTCATAACCTCATTTAATTTATTTTACCACACTTAATATGACAACAGTTGAAATTGTCGCGGAGCGCAATAAAATGGGCGCAAAGACAGTACAGCGGTATATCGCGCTGAATAACCTCGTCTCCGATTTGGCGGACGATAAAAAAATCCCGTTTATGACAGCCTTTGAAATGTCATATTGCTTTTATATGCGTGATTTACTGTGCTTGTTATATGCCGTTCATAAAAAATTTACATTTTTTTTATAAAAGTCTTGACCATGACGTGTACGTCTTGGTTGATAATAATAATCAAGGAGGTGCAGAACAAATGGAAAAATACCGTGCAATACCGGGGGGCTATATGCGAATCGGTGAAATGGCTAAAAAAGGGGGTATCACCGTTCGTGCTCTGTCATATTACGATAAAGAGGGCTTACTCACACCATCAGCGGAAAGCGAAGGCGGGTATCGGCTTTATACCGACAAGGATTTGGTGAAGTTGTTACAAATTTTGATGATGAAGCGACTGGGGTTTACGCTTAACGAGATAAAAAAGAGAATTGTCGCTATGGACACTACTTTTGAAGTTATAAATGTTCTTACGGAACACGCAACTAATATCCGTAAGGAGATTGACCACTTGACGGAATCGCTTAACGCCCTTGAATCGTTAAAGGAAGAAATTATACAAGTGGATTCTGTTGACTTCAAAAAATTTGCAGATATTCTCGCACATATACAAATGAAAAATGAGCGTTATTGGCTTGTAAAATATCTTGATAATGATGTACTTGATACGCTAATAACACATAACGAAGCATGGAGCGAAGAAAACGCAGAAAAGATGATTGAAGCTACAAATAGTTTTATTAACGAAGCGGCAAGACTTCATTTTGACGGGGTATCTCCCGAAAGTGAGCAAGGGAGAAATTTTGCAGAAAGATATTGGAAGTGGATTATGGAAGTGACAGGCGGCGACATGAATTTGGTGAAAAGAATATCCGAACAAGCGACCAAAAGCACATCGGATAAAAAACATGATGAAAGAATGGAAAAAGCAATCCTATTTATGAAATCATCACTTGGAATGTATTTTAACAATGGTTTCATTGCTGAGGCGGGTAAACTGCATGATGATGGTGTACCGCCGGAAAGTGAGAAAGGACAAGATTTTGCAAAGAGATATTGGAAATGGCTTATGGAGCTTACTGGCGGTGATATGGCAAAGCTACAAGAGATGAATGAGCAGTTTGGAAACAGCGCGGCAGACAACGACGAAATCTCTAAAAAGTCACAACTTTTTATGGGTTCATCATTGCAAATTTATTTTGCAAACTTACATAAGGAGAATGGAAACGATGCGTAAACTATTATCAAATGAAAAATTAAGGTTTTTTACCAAAGTAACGCTAGCACACGTTATTACTTACTTTGTCTGCGGACTAATCGCTTACAACCTATTTAATTACGGAGATTTTGTAGAACTCATAGGGTTTAGACCTATGGAAGAAATCACTCCGGCAACGATTATATTCGGGCAAATAATTAGAGGTCTTTTATTCGGATTTGTTATTTGGTGGATTAAAGATAGCATTATTGGTAAAAAGCGGGGTTGGTTAAAGTTATGGGGTATTCTTTTAATACTTGGTATCTTAAACACTTACGGGCCAAATTCGGGTTCTATCGAAGGAATGATTTATCTTGACCTATCTAATTCTGCTGATGTGCCTGTTAATACTTTATTAAGTCTTCTTGAAATAACGTTGCAACCGCTACTGTTCAGCCTAATAGTAACTTTTCAAAGAAAAAATGAAAAACAAAAAGATAACTTATAAAATGTTGCGTTGATAATAGGAGCAGTATAAGCAATGTGACGCGAAGATGGCTTCCTTATAAAGAAGCAGAAAAATTGGTCTACTTCCACTATCAAAAGACAGCTTTATGGGAAGTTAAGGAGAGACTTCTTCGAGAAAATCTGTAATATCTTTGTTTATAGCATTCCTCCCGGCAAAGCCACAGAATCTATGCATTATAAAGGTTAGGGTAAGCCGACATGCCTATTTATCATCATCAGTGTCCATTTCAAACAGCTCTAGAATAGTTTTATATGATTTGGAAGTGGATTTTTCACTGTATTGTTTCAAGGCATCACCTAAAGTAGATGACAAGTTTAGTGCATCGGCGATTGATTTTCCGGTTTTGCTTTTTATACTTTCTGCTTTTGCCAAAGTAGAAAGAGTTTCGTTTGCTTTTTCAACTTCCCTGGTCTCTGCGGCATTTGCAGTATGCTTTGCTTCAAGAATCTCATAGACGGCAGTTTTGTCAATTATTGCCTTTGTTAACATATCCAATTCAGAACCATCCGAATAATCCGCCGGGGCAAAATAGCGTATACGGTTATCCCTAAGCATTTTAAATACTTTTGTCTTATCAACTGTCTCCGGATTGAACACGCCTATTGAATGCCCACCATAGGCGTTTACAAGCTTCATACATGGGATATCCGTATCGCTATCACCAATATAAACCATATTTCGGAAAGGCACTCTTATATCCTCCGGTGCAAAATAGTCATTTACGCCCGGATCATTGATATCTAAAACACCTTTTTCAATTCTAAAAAGAAATTGAGTTTTATTTGTGTAGTTGATAGCTTGCGCAGGCCATTTGGCTACACCCCGCTCATTGAAGTAAAAAGAACTTGCGTATATTTTTTCAAAGGCTCCGCTCTTTGCCATTTCTGTTCCCTCTATCATTTCCTTAAGACCGGATGAAATGATATAGTGTTCTACGATAACATGATGATCCTTTCCATATGTACGAATACGCTCAAACCATTCACCAACGCCAGGAAATAACTGAACTTTAGCTCCATAATCGGCAAGGGTTTTTTTATTAAGAACAAAATTGCCTTCTGACTCCTGAACCATCTTGTACATATATGCCAGATTTCCGTCCATGTCGTTACTGGTTGCCAAGCTGTTTGATTCACTCCAGAATTGTCCTATGTTATATCCCACAGACTGTATGTATCCCTGCGCCTGCATATCATCGGGAGATAAAGTCTTATCAAAGTCGTAGCAGATTGCTAATACCGGATATTGCTCTTTGTGTTTTCGCTGATATGTGGTGCTCATTATCATTTCCTCCTGATTGCTTATCATAGCCAGAATAGCGGGTTGGCAGTTGTTGCCTCGCTATCTGCGGAATTACTTAATTAATAATTATATTATAATCTGCTTAATTATAGATATAAGTTCATTAATATTTCATCAGCATATTCTCCGTTAATTTTAAAAAACTTTTTATAAAGTCCAATCTCACTAAAGCCCATTTTTTTATATAATTTTATTGCATTAATATTATCAGCTCTAACTCCCAAATGTATTATCTCTATTTGTTTTGTGTTCTTTGCAAAATTAATTAAAGTTTTCATTAATTCGGTTCCAATACCTATATTCCAAAAATCTCTTTTTACTGATACAGCAATATCGCATTGATGAGATATCCTCTCTCTGTTAGGACTTTGAATACTTCCAACACATACTGTTTTTCCATTAATTTTGCCTACGAAAAGTGCGGATTTCTCGGATGAATTTATATTTTCAATAAATTTCTCTTCCGACTCAACATCCATATGAAAGCCATTTTGCCCAAATAAAAGATTATCGCTTTCTCCACCTACAAGGTTAAGATACTTAATTATTGCTTCGGCATCAGCTTTTGTTGCCTTTGCTATTAAAAGTTCCATTCCGTTTTTTAATAACATCTCATAAACCCCTTATATGAATTATTTTCACAATTTAAAAGAATGTTGAGTAAAACAATGTCTGATTATACTTTTTTGTCGCAGTTATAAAGCAGTGAGAAAGGCGGCTTTTTGATATGATTTACCTAAAAAATCTTTAAGCTGAGCAATATCTTCCTTTCCGCGATATTCTGTTTCAAGTGTCAGGCAGCCTTCATATGAAGAGCATCTTATTTTTTGCATAATTTTAGACCAGTCTATTGTTCCCATAAAAGGCGCAAGATGTTGATCTTCTATCCCGTTATTATCGTGCAGATGAACAGCGGCAAGTCTGTCCGCGTACAATGACAACCAGTCAACATCCTTACACCACACATTAGAATGGCCTGAATCATAACAAAAGGCAATATGTCTGTCATGATAATGATCCAGGACATACCGTATATGCTGGTCTGTGCGAACATTTTCAATTGCCAGTACAACATCATGTTTTATCGCACATTCAAATAAATGCTCAAGCCTATGCAAACCTATATCGGATATTTCTGGCGGCGCGCTTCCGTTTGTTAAGTGCATAACCATACATCGTATATCGTTTATATTACAGTCTTTTATTGCCTTAATAAACTCTTTCTCTTTTTCATCGCCATGAGGTCCGGGTTCCCACAACGAATTGCAATGATCCATGTCCGAATGTACGTTTTCAATTTGTAAATTATATTGATTCGCTAAAGAAACCCGCTCATTTCTTGTGTCTTTATCGTTTTCTCCCCACCAAAGCATAACAGAACGATAGCCTGAATTTCGGTATATTTCAAAGCGCTCCTTCAAGGATAAAAACGGGTATCCGTTTGCCGTAGTAGTCCCAATAATATTTTGCTTCATAACAAGCCCTCCCGCTAGAGAGTGTTCGTTCATTAGTTAAATCATCTTATAATTGTACTATGAAAAGAACACGAAGGTATTATTATTTGGGTGTAAGACACGTTATTAAATAATAATTGAGAAGATATAAAAATTTAGGTGTCGTTTTTCATTTTCCCTTGCCACTTTTACCCATAAGACATATAATAAACCTTAGGGGAAAACTGAATAAAGTCGCCGTGTCCCGGAAGTGTTGGTAGCACTTCCGGGCGCATGACAGGTGATCGTGGCACCTCGCACGTCAGCATTACGCTGCCACAGCGACATGCTTATTTTAAAGCATTTTTCTCGCTTTTGCAACGACGAAGCTCGCGTAGGGGTTATTTCACCTATGCGCGCTTTTTTTAGTTTTCCC
>JAFADM010000123.1 GCA_023424865.1 Bacillota bacterium
CTTGCCGATCCACATAAAACCAAGAGTACGGTCATAATAATCGTACTTTTTTTGTATCCGCAGGTGAGTGGCATTCTGCGGAATTTTTATACCCTTTTTTAGTTTTAAGCAATGTCATTAAGTAAAACAAACCGGTTATTGAGCTTACTAAAAGGATAATATGGAGTGTGAAAAGTTTGAAATATATTAACGCCAGTAAGGTTTTGCCATTTGAATTATTGCAAGAGGTTCAGAAATACGTAAGAGGCGAGATTTTGTATGTGCCCGGGGATCAGCAGGAAAAGGCCGCATGGGGTGAAGCCAATGGAACCCGGGAAAAATACAATGAGCGAAACAGTGAGATTATGCTGCTCTATCGAAGGGGGATGGGAATTTCAGCCCTTTCCCAGCACTTTCATCTGTCCGAGTGCAGTATTAAAAAAATTCTCTACAAGGCGAGGAAATGTGAAGCTTTAGATCAGGCGGATCTAAGACAGTCGGAAACCGTCCATGTGTAATCAGGAAAGAATAGCGTGAGTCATAAATTTTATTTGTCAGTATGGAATAAGTTTTTAAAGATGAGAATGTAAAGAAGAAAAGGATCTGTACCATGGTGGTATGGATCCTTTTTCTTTGGCAGCCCTTTGCGTAAGTAAATTTGACTAAAGGGCGGGGGGCGATGCCCCCGAGCTTATGACTAGGGGTGTAGGGGTATTCTTCACAGGTGTTTAAATTACAAAGGCATCTCTATGGCCTTGCCGGAAATGAGAGAGATATCGCTGGAAGCCGTTCCTGACTCGTCTTCAACTGTATCACAGCACACTTCACTGTCCTGGTTGGCATTTTTTCCGTATTCACCGGCAATCTGACCCCCCTGATTAGCGTTTTGTCCTTTGGGGCCGGCAATCTGCCCGCCATTTTCGGCGTGCTGCTTCAGACCGGCTTCACTGCCTTCATTGGCGTTATTATTGGTATTGTATATGGTAATGTAAATAGCAAGTCCATCCTTATCATGTTTAAAGACAATCCCTTTATCCGAATCTTTCTCGGTAGGAAGGCATTCGGTCTGCGGGGTGGGGTTTTCGTACATTTTTCTTTTCTCCTTCTTTAGGTGCTAGTATTACATTATATTCGCTTTTTCTTATTAAGTGATATAGGGGGAAATGAAGGTATTTTGTTGAAATTAGTCATGGTTTGGCGGATCGGAAAGAACATACATCCTTTCCACAGCCCTGCGGATTTCCTGGTAGGAGGTGCACCTGCAAAGGTTAGACTGGAGCCATTCCTCCACTATATACTCCTCGGGGATTTTGGGATGTTGGGTTACAAGTGCCTGGCACACCATTAAAAAGCCGGAGGTACAATAACCGCACTGAAAGGCATTGGCCTCCACAAAGGCTCTTTGAACGGGAGAATTGCCTCCCAGTCCCTCCACCGTTACAAGTTGAAGGTCCTGAGCTTCCACGGCCAGCATAAGGCACGCTTTTACCGGCCATCCGTCCGCCATAATGGTGCAAGCGCCACAGTCGCCGTTTTTGCAGCCCGGCTTGGCTCCGGTAAGGCCAAGCTGTTCCCTCAAAACATCTAAAAGCAAATCCGAGGGACGTACGGCCACCTCGTAAATATCTCCGTTTACCTTAAGGCATATGACCGATTTAGCTTCATAGCTTACCATTTTCCCAATCCTCCAAGAGTGCTTGCAGTGTGTTTTTAAAAACAAAGGCCCTGTATTCCCCCGAGCCCTCCACGTTTGTCAAGGCCGGCTCAGGCAGAAGGGATACGGCTTTTTCGGCGCGGGCATGGCAAGGGAGGCCTTTGTCATTCAAAAGGGCTTCCATCGCCTTGCTTCTGAAGGGGTAGGAGCAAATGCCTGAAAACGCTGTCCGCAGGCAATTGTCCTTCCAGAGTGCGGTAACATTAACAAGGGGATAATCGATTTTTTCATTGGTGGTTCGTTTGATGTGAGCATAACCGGCATGTAAAGCCCATTTGGGAATATGAACCCTCAAAACCAGCTCCTGGGGTTTAAGTTCCATACGGCCCCGGTATACCGTGTTAAAAGGTACACTACGCTGTCCCTCAGGGCCATAAAGGTCTATCTGGGCATCGGAGAGCATCAGGGGAAGGCTGGTTTCACGATAGATGATAGTACCGCATAAATTCCCGCCCAGTGTAATACGGCATTGATTGGTATGATCGGCTATACGGCCGCAGGCAAGCCCCAGCAAAGGAAAGTGCCTGGATTCTTTAATTTTATTCAAGGTGCAGGCAGCACCGATGGTCAGCCCATCTGCGTTCATGTACAGGTCTGTGCACTCCGGGATTTTTTTTATATCGATAACCCCTTGGGGGTGGATGCTGCCGGCGCGGCAAAGGGTGATAATTTCACTGCCACCGCCATAGAAAACACCTGTTTTCCTTTGACTTGCAAGCTGTTGCGATATTTCCGCCGCTTCCTTCAGTGAGTCCGGACGGTAATAGCTAAAATCAAAAGGTATCATTTGAGCCCTCAATTATTTTCTTCCAGATTTTCTCAGGCGTAAGCGGCAATTCGGAAAACTCCCTTCCAAAGGCAATGGAAAGGGCATTTCCCAATGCCGCGGGGATTCCGATAATGCCATGCTCGGCATAGCGCCGGACCCCATAAGGCGACTCACTCTCAGGCGTTTCAACAAAATCCGTCCGATAGTCCGGTTCCTGGCCTATATGCATGAGCTTATAGGTACGAAGGTTGGGTGCTTCGGGAATGCCCTTTTCATTGTAGGTAAACGCTTCCCGGCTGGCCAGGCTGACACCCATGGCCATTCCTCCCGCAATCATGGAGCGGAGGGATTCGGGGTTAATAACCTTTCCCACATCGATTACAGTGGACGCTGCAATAATCCTATAGGTAAAGGTTTTTAAATCGGCCTCCACCTCAACCACCTGAGCTCCCAGAGTCCAGGCCGGACCGGGTTTGCCCTTTCCCGTTTGAGGGTCCAGATGACTGAGCCCCTTGAGCTTAAAACCGCCGCGGCCTATTACGGGATCGCCAATAGAAGAGCCATCGGAGGCCTTATAGCCCTGAACAATATCCTTGAATTGAATAAAGCGTTCAGGATTCTTTCGTGAGTACACACGCATATTGGCCACTTCAATTTCATCGGCTGTGCAGATCAATATATGGGCGCCGTTGGAACGAAGCTGCATGAGAAGGTCATCGGCAGCACGAAGCACGGCGTTTCCGGCCATGTACTCGGTGAGACTGGCTACCGTTTTCCAATGCTCCGGGGCAATCCGGGTGTCTACCTCCATAATAACGTGAACCTGGTCCGTCCCCATACAGAGCTTTTCCGCAAGAATCTGAGCAAGATGGGTTTGGGAGCAGGAGCCCATTTCAACAACCCCGGTGTTTAGATTAAGGCTTCCATCGGGGTTGACGGTGATGATGGCGCCGGATACGGCATCTGTCGGCGGATTTTCTGTCTTCCAGAAGCAAGACAGGCCCTTAACCCGCACGGTGTTTTCCTTAACAGGGGTAATCCCGCCCCCGTCCCATTGGGCAAGGGGCTTTATTTTCTCCAGACACTGAACCAGATTGCCCGTCAGGCTGTCGGTGCACCGAACCTGCGTTGGGGTAAGGCAGCCGGGCCTTATGGCATTTTTCATACGAAGCTCCAATGGATCCATTGAAAGCTTTCGGGCCAGCATATCCAGAGCCCGTTCCACGCAGAAATTACCGGATTCATGGGCAAAGCTCCGGTAGGAGGTGGCATAGGTATGGTTGGTGTAAACGCACAGGGCATCGCAAGCCAGGTTTTCTACGGAATAGGGACCGGTGCAGTCAACTGCAATGGCCTTTGTCATGTAGGGGGAAATATCCGTGTAAGCGCCGCAGTCCAGCCAAAAGGCCATAATCGCACCCTGAATAAAGCCTTCTCTGTTTGCTCCTATTTTAATGTCCGCCTCCAGCCCAATACGGCAGGGAGCGCTGGCCATATCCTGTTCTCTGGGGAGGGTAAGCCGGACCGCCTTGCCGCCTACGCTCCGGGAAGCAAGCAAGGCAAGAATTTCCAGCACCACCGGTGCTTTCCCTCCAAAGCCGCCGCCGATAAACGGTACTCTTACCTGTATCTGTCCCGCCGGGATTCGGAAGGTATCTGAAAGCTGTTTGCGAACGGCATAGGGAGACTGGGACGAGGTTGTTATGATTACGGTGCCATCCCGGGTGATTTCAGCCCGGGCCGTTCTCACCTCCATGGCAAGATGATCCGAAGGAGGGAGAAAAAAGCGGTGCTGCACCACTTGTTCACAATTGCCAAAGGCCTCTTCGGGATTACCTTTTCGGACGTTGTACCGGCTGGCAATATTGGTGCCCGGTTGGGGATAGATATCCGACATCACCTTTTTGTAGCCGTTTGAGGGATTGTGTATTAGTAAAGCCCCTTCCGCCAGGGCCTGGGAGGGGGTTAGAAGCACAGGAAGGGGCTCGTACTCCACACGAATTTTCCTCACGGCTTCCTCGGCTGAAGGCTCATCCTGTGCAACCACCATGGCAACGGGTTCTCCGGCATAACGAACCGTAGTTCGGGCCAAAGCGGGCCTGTCCAAAACCAAAGGTCCAAACAGCTCACTGCAGTTTGCGCCTGTTAAAACGGTTTTCACTCCTTTGACCTTCAGTGCGTCGTCGATATGGATGTTAAGTATGCGGGCATGAGCATGGACGCTTGTGAGAAGCCGGGCGCAAAGCACGCCTACCGTTGGCAAATCCTCGGTGTACTGGGCTTTTCCTGTTACCTTGTCCCAGGCCTCCTTACGCCGGATATTTCTTCCGATTGCCTTGTTCATCCTGTCACCGCCTTTGCGTTTTTCTTTTTAGGCTTGCCTTTTTTACTCACAAATATGCGAAAATAAGGCTTTAAAATGTGACGAAAGGCTTTCATATGTATATTTTCAGGACTATGTCAGAGAATAAGGAAAAATAGTGACAGGAAAAGGAGACGATCAGACCTATGAATCCCTTTGAACAAAAACCAATGAAGCTGGATGAAGGCGTAATGGACTGGCGTACTGTATATCCTAAGCCTTACAGTAAGCAAACCGTGGATCCCTATACAAAGATCCGAATTATTCTTATGAACGGCATTGAGGTGGAAGCGGCACTTTTCAAGCATCAATTCCACCGCCATTGTCAAAATAACGATTTGCGCAGGGAGCTGGCTTTGTCCAGATGTGTTGAACAGCTGCAGCAAAAGCATATCAACTGGCTCAAGCCCATTGATGAAACTCAGCTTGAAACGACTATCGGCTATGAGCATGTGGCGGTGGATCTGACGGCCTGGCTGGCCCAAAACGAGCCGAATCCCTATGTGAAGCAGGCCCTGGATTTTGCTCTTCTGGAGGATTTTGACCATTTATACCGCTATTCCAACCTTTTGGATCTGGATTCTCAAATTCCCGCTGAGCAGTTGGTTAAAAGCTATGTGGATATTACGCCGGGCAGGCCGACCATTGCAGAGCACAGATATCCCTTTGAGGCGGTAAAAAACCCGGTGGATTTTAAAAAAGCCGATATCCGGACAATGCTGAATACCCTTATTATTACAGCAGGGGAACAGCAGACCATGAACTTCTATATGAATGTGGGGAATATGTATCATAATGATTTGGGGCGCCAGCTTTACCTTGAAATCGCTATGATAGAGGAACAGCATGTCAGTCATTACGGTTCTCTTTTGGATCCCAATGCCACCTGGCTGGAAAGCCTTCTTCTGCACGAGTATGCGGAATGTTATCTTTATTATTCTTTTTATGAGGATGAAAAGGATCCCAATGTAAAGGCTGTTTGGGAGATGCATTTGCAGCAGGAGATTGCTCACCTCCACAAGGCGATGGAGCTGCTTCAAAAATATGAGAAAAAGGAATGGCAGCAGGTGCTTCCGGGCGGCGCATTTCCAAAGCTCCTTCAATTTCACGACACCAGGGATTATGTACGAAAGGTGCTGGCTGAGCAAATTCAGCTTACCTCCAATCGGGAGCAGTATACGCCGGTTACCGACCTTCCCTCAAACCACACCTTCTTCTATTATCAGGACAAGGTTAACCATGACGTCAATTCTGTGGCCAGCCATAATGCTGTTTACGTCCATCAGGACAAGTTTAATATTGATTACCGGGCCGAGGCCATGCCCAACCCTGTTAAAGAATTGTCAGACAGAACAATGGACAATACCCAAATTGCACGGATGCAATAGCAGAGTGACACTGCATGAAAGCCTTCTGTTCGATAATGTGAAAGACTCCGGCCATAGGAAAGGTCGGAGTTTTTTGCGCCGTTTATTCAAAGCAGAAAGAGGATGGGCAAAGCGGAGACGGTAATAGCTCTTGCTTCGGCTAATCGCTGATAATGAGATAATCGCCGTTTTTAAGCTGGAGGACATTGGCCCGCAAGGCTCTGCCGATATCCGCCACACAGCTTTTGCGCTCGTCTTCATTTTCAATGATGAGGGTCAGCGGATTTCCCGTTTTTACTCTGCTTTCGACGCCGGTGATATAGGCCAGGATCTCGGGTGTGTTTTTAGCCATTGGGCTTACCTCCTACACGGGTACTCATAATGGAGTGAATTTTTCTGCTGTTCTCCAAAATAGGCGTTTTCTTTACCGTATGGATGAGAGCTTCCATATTGTGAACGATGGGAACAAAAGCAAAGACGACCTTGCCCTCTTTAAAATTGCGCCGGGTAAATTTAAACCTTTTAACGCCGAAGGAGCGTATGGCTTCATATAAAATGGCCTGCCGCTGTCCGTAATTATCCAGGGTGATCCGGAATTTATCCTTGTTGGGAGTAACGACAAAGGCAACCCCTTCCCTCAGAAAAAGCTCCCTGCTTTTGTCGGTTCCAAGGAGGTTGGTCACAAACATGCCGTCAACATACAGCTCCGAATCCCGGATGTCTATTTTGCCTTCGGTTATGGCGGCAATGTCTCCCACGGTTTTTCCTTTTGTAAACACCTGGAGCAGAAAAATAAGGATTAGCCCTGTAATAAGCCCAATGAGGCAATCAATAAAAAGGTGGTCTGTATAAAAGACTTTCATAATAAAAACAGTGGCGAGGGCTGTAATAAGTGATATATAATTTCTGGCTTCATAGGTTTTGGAAATACCGTCAATGTAGGCTTCTCCTCTTCGGGCGAATTCGGTATTCTCAAGCTTATGGAGGCTTTCGCTTTCAAGCTTTCGGATATCCCGAAAATGCTGTATGGCCAAAGCTAAAAAAGTGACTGCGGCAAAGTCCCTGGATAAAAGGGCAGGAATGGCAACCGCTCCCAGGAAGGCTGCGATAAAGCCTGTAACAAGATTAATAAAATAGCCGCTTGGAAAGCTGGGGTTCTGCCGGAAATCCACCCGCAGGGTGATGATACGGGCGAGGGTCCCCATAACCACACCGCTTAAAATTAAAACGATATCGGCATACTGCAGATTTTCTATGTTCCCCATAAGCCATCTCCTTTTTTTGTTTGAGCCTCTTGTTTCTTATAATTTCGTAAATCGCAATAAATATGCAGCTTTTGCGGTTTTCGGGACATCCTTTCTTTGCTCCGGACTAGGTATCTGCTTAACCAATTCAGGCTTTGCCGGAGTAATCAAGCAGGTGCATTTACTATCTTGACACTGTAAAGATATAATGAGATAATCTTTACAGTGTTAAGATGCTTTGAAAGGAGTCATACATTTGAACGAGAAGCCTTATCATCACGGAAATCTCAGGAACATGCTGATCGAAGCAGGCATAGAGCTTATCAATGAAGTGGGGGTGAAGGGGTTTTCCTTACGCAAGGTTGCAGCCAAATGCCAGGTGAGCCATACCGCACCCTACAGCCATTTCAAGGATGTGGATGATTTGATTAATGCCATGGGTGAGCATGTGACGGAGCAGTTTGTAAGAAAGCTCAAAGAGGCAATTCAGGGATTGGAGGGCACTCCCCGGGCTATTTCAAAACTGGGCAGAGCCTATATTGAATTTTTTATAGAAAACCCTTTATATTTTCAGTTCCTGTTTTACAACTCCAGGTTATCCATTGATATGGATCATGAATCACCGGAGGATTATCCCCCTTATGCCTTGTTCCGGCACACTGCAATGGACCTGTTCAGAAGTGCTGATTTACCCCAGGAGGAGTATGGGGGCAAGCTTCTTACACTATGGGCCATGGTTCACGGTATTGCCTCCTTGCTTACCAATCCTGGAATAAAGTATTCGGGTAACTGGCAGGATGCCTTTAAGAACCTAATTTGAGAGGAGAGAAAGAAATGAAGCTAATTATACATGACCTTAATGAGGAGAATCTGGCTTCTTTAAAGCTGGAGCCCGGCAACAGTCTGCGTATTCTGTCCGACAACGGTAGCCTGCGTCCATGCATCGGCTGCTTTGGCTGCTGGATAAAAACTCCGGGGGTATGTGTTTTGAAGGATGAGTTCAAGGATATGGGGCAATGGCTTTCCAAATGCGATGAGGTCGTTATCATAAGCCGCTGTACGTACGGAAGCTACAGCCCCTTTGTACTCAATGTCCTTAACAGAAGCATTCCCTATATTCTTCCCTATTTTGAGGAAATAAACGGTGAAACCCATCATAAGAGCCGCTATGAAAATCATTTCAAGCTCTCGGTCTGTTTTTACGGCGAGGATACGGACGAAGCCGAGAGGACAACGGCCAGAGCGCTGGTAAAGGCCAATGAAGTAAACTTTCACTGCAGGGAAAGCAATATATCCTTTCACAGCGGGTTAAATACGATACGTGAGGTGCTGCAATGAAAATTGTTATGATAAACGGAAGCCCAAGGCAAGGAAAAAGTAATTCGGAAAGATTTCTTAACAGGCTTGAGCCCCTGCTGGGATCCGGGCATGAAATTCTTCCTGTTCGTGTGAACAAGGCGCATATAGATGAAGAAAGCCTGAAGCTTATTTGCTCCGCAGATGTTCTGGTGCTTGCCTTTCCTCTGTATTCGGATGGGATACCCTCCCAGCTTTTCAGGCTTCTTGTCAGCCTGGAGGAGCCCATGAAAAAGGAGCAAAAACAGGGCATAGCCGTGTATGCCCTTATAAACAACGGCTTTTATGAGGGAAAGCAAAATCATGTTGCCTTTGATATACTTAAAAACTGGTGCAGGCGTTTGGGACTTTCTTATGGAGGAGGCGTCGGGCTTGGTGCAGGCGAAATGCTGGGCTCCCTGGAAAAGGTTCCTCTGGGAAAGGGACCGCTGAAAAATCTCGGTATCGCATTGGAGGAGATCGCCAACCGCATCCTGTCAAAAGAAAAAGGCGACCCGATATTTATTAATCCCAATTTTCCACGGGTTCTTTGGAAGCTCAGCGGCACCTGCTTTTTTTGGAATGCCACTGCTAAAAAGAACGGACTAACTAAAAAGGATTTGATGCGAAGGCTTTAATTGGCAGTCCTTTGCGCAAGCAAATCTGGCTAAAAGCTCGGGGGCAATGCCCCCGCGTTTTTGCTTTCTTGCCGATAGCTTAACATTCCACTTAGCCAATGGATACCGTCCTCATCTTATTGACGCTGCAAAAATCCTTTTAATATGAAAAATGCCGAATATAAGGTGGAATGCATTGCAAAAAATAAAAATATAGGGGAAGATGGAGTAAGAACCGGCGGCTTGCTTTGATAAAAAAAGAGCAAGCCATACAAAAGAACGGCAAAGGGCGGTGGTGACATAAATGAATTCCATGGAAGGGCGGACAAATCCTGACGCCCTGTTGGAGTCTATACAGAGTCGGAAGGAAAATCGCCAGGGCAGGCTGAAAATTTTCCTGGGCTATGCGGCTGGAGTGGGTAAAACCTATGCCATGCTGGATAATGCCCGGGAGCAGTATAAATGGGGTGTGGATGTTCTGGTGGGCTACATTGAGCCTCACACACGCCAGGAGACCATACAGCTTCTTGGCGGATTGCCCGCGCTGCCTCCGAAAACGTTTTTCAACGCGGGTATTGAGTATAAGGAATTTGATTTGGAGGAAGCCCTGAAGCGCAGGCCGGAGCTCATTCTTGTGGATGAGCTGGCCCATACCAATGCACCGGGCGTGCGCAACAAAAAGCGCTACCAGGATATTGAGGAATTGCTTAACGCCGGAATAGATGTTTATACCACCGTCGATGTCCAGCATCTTGAAAGCCTTAACGATGTTATTGAAGACATTACCCGAATTAAGGTCCGGGAGACCGTTCCGGATTTTGTGTTTGACAAGGCCGACAAAATCAAGCTTATTGACATTGAACCCGATGAGCTGCTCAATCGCTTTGAGGAGGGAAAGATCAATCACCCGGAAAGAGACCGGACGGCTTTGGATCAGTTTTTTACAAGGGATAACCTTCGTCTGCTTCGTGAAATTGCCATGCGCAGAACCGCCGATCGCATCAGCAATAATCAGAAGGGGCAGGGCTTTTCGGAAAAAACGGCCAAAGCCAAATTTCTTGTGTGTATCGGTCCTTCGCCCTCATCGGCCAAGTGTATCCGATGGGGAGCCCGGGCTGCGGAAGCCTTTCATGCCCCCTGGTCCGTTGTTTATGTTGAGGGCTATGAGAGTGAGGAGCTAACCAGGGAGCAGCAGAAAAACATACGTGCCAATATGGATCTGGCTGAAAAGCTGGGTGCGGAAGTGGTAACCCTCACAGGCCATGATGTGGCGGCTACAGTGGCCGAATATGCCAGATTGTCGGGAATAACCAATATTGTGGTGGGCAAGAGCAGAAACAAAAAAACATTAAGAAGCCTTTTTGAAACCGACTTTGAAGACAGGCTCATTGGCCTTCTGCCCAGCATTGAGGCCCATATTATCCCTGGCAGCACCTCGGGACGCGGCTTTAAACAGCCCCGGCGAAAAAGGAAAAGCCATCCTCTAAGCCTATCCGTTAAAGATACGGCAGCCTCCCTTGGTCTTCTGGCAGCCGCAACGTTTATTTCTCACATTCTTGGGAAGCTGGGCATCGGTGAGCAAAATATTATCATGGTTTATATTCTCTCCGTTCTGGTTATCTCAAGGGTAACGGAGGGACATATTTACGGTATTGTGTCTTCCCTGGCAAGTGTATTGGCCTTCAGCTTTTTCTTTACGGAGCCCTATTTAACGTTTGGCACCATTCAAAGCGGCTATCCGCTTACCTTTGCCATCATGCTGGTGGTAGCCTTAATTACCAGCACCCTTACCATAAGGATAAAAACCCAGGCCAGGTTTGCGGTGGAGCGGGAAAGGCGTACCGAGGTGCTTTACGAAATTAATAAAAAGCTTCTGGCGACAAGAGGGCTTAACAATATTGTGACGCTGACCAGCGACTATATTATTGCCCTGTTCAACCGTTCCGTGGTGTTTTTTACGACGGATCCGGAAAAGGGAGGGGACGGTATCGTAACAAAAGCGCCCTTGGATGTGGATGCTTCCGTACTCAATTCCGCCGATGAAAAGGCTGTCGCCCACTGGGTCTTTTTAAATCAAAAGCATGCCGGTCAGGGAACCGACACCCTCATGGGAGCCCGGGGTTTTTATATGCCGGTAGTTTCATCGGGCAAGGTGCTTGCCGTATTGGGCTTGTCCTGCTCCAAGGGAATTTTGGATCATAACGCCCGCCTTTTCTTGCGTATGCTGGGCTCCCAGGTGGCCATGGCTCTCGAACGCCAGCATCTGTCCGATGAACAGCGGGGTATTATGGTGGATGCGGAAAAGGAAAAAATGCGAAGCAATCTGCTTCGCGCCATTGCCCACGATCTTCGCACGCCCCTGGCCGGAATCCTGGGAGCAAGCTCGGCCATTCGGGAGAATGGGCAGAATTTGGATGAAATTACCCGTGGAAGGCTTAATAACGGTATTCAGGAGGAAGCCCAGTGGCTTATCCGAATGGTGGAAAATCTTCTCTCCGTAACGCGGATTAACGACGGCCCTTCCAGGGTGGTTAAAAGCCCCGAGGCAGGGGAGGAAATTGTGGCGGAAGCCGTCAGCCGTATAAAAAAACGGTTCCCTCAGCATAGAGTGCTTGTGCGGGTACCTGACGAGCTTCTGGAAGTGCCCATGGACGGCACTTTGATCTCCCAGGTATTGATTAATTTGCTTGAAAATGCAATTAAACATACGCCTTTAGATTCACCGGTAGAGGTTGAGTTGCGCAAGAAAGGCGATCAGGCCCTCTTTGAGGTGACGGACCACGGCAAAGGCATAGCAAGGGCGGATTTTCCCTACCTGTTTACAAGCAATGTGCCCAATGGCAGCAGAAGTGCCGACGCCTCAAGGGGAATGGGCATCGGCCTTTCCATCTGCATGACCATTATTAAAGCACATAACGGCTCTATGGAAGCCGAAAACAGTGAACAGGGCGGTGCGGTGTTCAGGTTTTACCTGCCTTTAAAGGGGAATGATTGAGTGTAGAATGGACTTCAGCCTGTCTTTTTCCTGTTCTGTAGCACGGGGCAGGGGGAAGGAGCAATAATCCGACAGGGGAAGGCCCGTCATGGCCATGGCTGCCTTGATATAGGGAACAAAGGGCTTGCCCACATGATAAACACTCATAAGCCTGTCGATCGTTAACTGGATTCGGGAAACCTCCTCAAGATCGTTATCCCTAAAGGCCCTGACCCAGGCGCTGCAAATGTGGGGAACAAGATTGGACAGTCCTCCGATGCACCCGTCGCCACCCGACAGCACATTGTGAGCAAAATTGTCGTCAAACCCGGAATAGATTTTAAAATCAGGGAATTCGGGTTTTATAAGCTTTATTAATTCCCTGGTGTGATCCATGCCCGGAATAGTATCCTTATAACCCACAATGTTTTTGTGCTTCCGGATAAGGTTTAGGGTGACAGTAGGGGCCAGATCATAGCCGGTCCGGTCGGGGAAATTATAAAGATACAAATCGCAGGGACAATTTTGGGCCACAAAGGAATAGTATTCCTCCACGCTTTCATTGCTCAGGGCAAAATAATAGGGGGAAATGACAATAACACCGTCGGCGCCCTGCTCCCAGGCATAGGTTGACAGCCCAAGGGTTTCGCTGATATCCATGCTGGCTGTTCCCACAAGCACCCTTGTTCGCTTATTGATATAGGGTATGGCAAAACGGATCAATTCCTTTTTCTTTTCCAGAGACAAGGCAAAAAACTCACCAATGCTTCCCAGAATCAGTATTCCATCCACCCCGCCCTCAATGAGATGGTCATAAAGGCCTTTTAAGGCGGTGTAGTCCAGGTTGCCCTCCTTATCGAAGGGAGTAACCGCAGGTGTAATATAATGGCTGTTCATAGCTTCATCCTTTCACCCTTGCCGGGCTTATGCTTAATAGCCCGCGCCTTCCATAGCGGAGAGGGCGGACCGGGTATACCGTTTGAGAAGCCCCTTTCTTTGGGGAGGGGGAGGACTTTTCAGGTGGACTTTTCGCTTTTCAAGAATTCTTTCAACCTCGCCGGGGGCGGCAGCTTTTCCATTAATGCCCACAATATCCAGCGTTCGCTTTTCAATATCATAGGCAATAATATCCCCGTCCTCCACCAGGGCTAAAGGGCCTCCCGCCGCGGCTTCCGGGGAGACATGGCCTATGGCGGCCCCCCGGGTTGCGCCGGAAAAGCGTCCGTCCGTAACCAGGGAGACGGTGCCGTTTAAACGCTTGTCACATACAATGGCCTCGGTTGTCATGAGCATTTCGGGCATGCCGCTGCCCCGGGGGCCTTCGTAGCGGATAACAAGAATATCTCCGGGATTGATTTGGTGACGGATAACGGCAGCATAAGCCTCCTCCTCCGAATTAAACACCCGGGCAGGACCCTTGTGGCTTCGCATGGCCTCGGTGCAGGCCGAATACTTTACCACAGAGCCTTGGGGGGCAAGGTTTCCCTTTAAAACGGCGATGGAGCCTTTTTCCTTTGCCTTTTCAACCGGCAGGAGGACATCCTCGGGGGTAAGGCCATAATTCATTAAATAGCCTTTGCCGCGGCTGAAAAAGCCGTCTCTTTGAATGGCTTCAAGATTCTCGCCTAGGGTTTTACCCGTGACTGTCATGACATTTAAATTAAGATAATCCTTAAGTAAAAGCTGTACCCTGGGAATGCCCCCGGCAAACCAAAAGGCCTCCGTGATATGCTCGCCGCCGGGATAGAGATTTCCGATATGAGGGATACGGTGGTTGATGTCGTCAAAAAGGTCGGGGGTTAATAAAATATCCAGCTCCCTGGCAATGGAAGGCAGGTGAAGTGTGGCGTTGGTGGAGCCCCCAATGGCGCTGTGAACAATAATTGCATTAATAAAGGCTTCCCGGGTCAGGATACGGCTGGGTGTGAGGTTTTGCGAAACCAGCGCCAGGATCCTTCTGCCCGCGCTGCGGGAATAGGAAAGAATATCACGCTGAGTAGCCGGAACCAGAGCGCTTCCGGGCAGAGCCATACCCAGAGCTTCCGCCATACACTGCATGGTGCTTGCCGTGCCCAGAAAGGAGCAGGCTCCCTCGCTAGGGCATCCGGTAAGCTTGTAGTCACGAATTTCCTCTTCACCGATTTCACCCTCCCGCTTTTGCCGGAGTGAAATATCCCCCGCCACCAGGGAGGTGGTCATGTTTGGGCCGGGACGCATGCTGCCTCCGGGTATGAAAATAGCCGGAATGTCAAGCCTGGCGGCTGCTTTTAAATGGGCCGGAACGGATTTGTCACAGGAAGAGGTAAGGATAAGCCCATCCCAGGAGACCATACTCCCGTGTACCTCCACCATATCGCAAAGCGCTTCCCGGGAGGCCAGAACCATGTTCATTCCCTTATGGCCCTGGGCACAGCCGTCGCAAATGTCTGTGGTATGAAAGGCTGCCGGAAAGCCGCCCGTTTCCAAAACCCCGTACTTGGCCTGCTCCGTCAACCGGCTGAGATGAGTGCTTCCCGGGTGGCTGTCTCCGAAAGCATCCTCAATTAAAATCTGGGGCTTTTTAATATCTTCCTCGTCCCAGCCGGAGCCCAGCTGGAGAGCATCCAGCTGAGCCCAGAGCCGGCGTTCCGAAGCGCTTTTCTGTTTTGAACCGGACATATAAACACTCCTGTCTGTATGATATTTAAAATTATTCCCTTGTCGGTATAGGGGGGCCATTTGCTATTCCCCGGGCGCTTCCCTATAGGTTTTTAGCAAATCCGCCATATGCTCATCCATTATCCGCTTTGCCTCATCGGCATTTCCGGCCCGTACCGCCTCCAGAACAAGTCCGTGGTAATAGAGACCGGCAGTATTTCCTCTTTTGGAAACAATTCTGGAAAAAGCTCCTGCCAGTACATCCTGAATAATGTGAAAGGTTTGCACGATAAGAGGATTCTGAGTCATGCGGGCCAGCAGCAGGTGAAAGTGAAGGTCGGCTTCTGAAAAGCTCTCTAATTCCTCTTTTACCTGTTCCATGGCTGCATAGGCCTTTTCAAGCTCCGCCACGCCCTGGCCGTCAGCCTTTATGGCGGCAAGTCCCGCCACATTTCCTTCAAGAAGCCATCGGAATTCCAGTACCTCCATGAGGGCGTTGTCGCTTAAATAGGCCACCGGAATAAGGGGCTGCATGGATGCGCCGGGAACGGCATTATTAATAAAGGAGCCTTCCCCTGGCCGGGTTTCAATGAGACCCAGGGCCGTCAGCTTCTGAAGAGCCTGGCGTACGGTGATGCGGCTCACTCCGAATAGAGAGGCAAGCTCATTTTCAGAGGGCATTTTTTCGCCCCGCTTCCATTCATTGTTGAGAATTTGCTCCTTTAGCTGCTCAAAAACCTGATCTCCAATGCTTTTTTTGATAATTTTTTTTATTGGCATGCCTGAATATACTCCTTCTACCCTTGTTTTTATCCGGATAGATGTCTACCTGTAATACAGGTTCAAATATTATTATGGATTTCCTTGTGGGGACTGTCAATGGGTTAAATTTTAGGGGGATAAAAATATTAAGTCATAGAAGGGATAAAAGCTTATGCAATGATGATGGCATTGCCCTTAACCGCCTTGCAGCGCTTTTTCACGGAAGCGGCGGCCTCCGTCAGCTCATAGATGGTACGGCTGCCGTTGGAGGAGGGGCTGATGCCTGCAATGGACAGGGTGCAGAGAGGAAAGTTTACAATGTAGCCGTCTCTGTCCCTGGCTGTTATGTAAGCTTTTTTTAAGGTTTCCTCATCATAGAAGGAGGGCTTGGCCTGTTCGAACTGTTCAATGATTTTGTTGCCTATCTCCCAGGCGACTTCCCTTTTGGTTACTGCAATAAAATCATCGCCGCCAATATGCCCCACAAAGGAGGGCATGTTCTGAAGGTCGTCAAAGGCATGCTGAATACAGGAGGCCACGAATTGAATAAACTGATCCCCTTTTAGTACGCCATAGGTATCGTTGTATATTTTGAAATAATCAATATCGATATAAAGGATAATTTCCTTGTCCGTGGGATGATCCATGAGCTGGGCCAGGCGCTTTTGTATGGTGGCGTTCCCCGGAAGGCTGGTGAGGGGGTTGAGCTGCTTGGCGGTTTCTATTTTTAGTTCGGACACCTTTTCCAAAATATCACGAATGGTCAGAGTACCGTAGTATTCACCATTTCGGGTAACTAAAATAGAATTATATATCTTTTCCATGCTGCGCTCCACCGCAATGGCGGATACCACGTCAATGTCCGTGTAATAGTCCACCACCAGAGGATCCTTGTCCATAATAAGTGTAACGCTTCGTTTGGTGTATAAGGAATAACCGTACTGGGAGGCCAGCCTGGCATAAAAGCTTATACGGGACAAAAGCCCGGCAACCCGGCTGCCGTCCAGGACGGCGATTCCGTAAAGCTCATCGCTGCTCCTGAAAATTTGATCCGCCAGCTGGCATTTATCGTGGATGGAGAGGGTTTCTCCCGGCAGGGCGATATTGCCGATGCTGAAATAGGCATGGCTGTTGTCATAGCGCTTATGATTATTGAAGGTCTCAAGCACGGCGAGCGCGGGCTCGTTTATCCGGGGAAGCTCCTGTGCCGGACGGGCAAGAAAATAACCCTGCCCGTAATGGACGCCGATTTCAAGCAGTGCGGTAAGCTCGTCCACATTTTCAATGCCTTCGGCGATAAGAGCAACGTTGCAGTCATCGGCAAACTTTTGCATGGCGCTGATTAAAGCGCTTTTGAGCTTGCTTTTATTGATGTTTCGAACCAGGTTCATATCAAGCTTGATATACCTTGGCTGAAGCTCGGCGATGAGGTTCAGTCCGGAATAACCCGAGCCCGCGTCGTCAATGGCAATACTGTAATTCTGGCTTTTGTAATGGTTGACGGCGGCGGTAAATAAATCCCCGTTATTGATATAGCTTCTTTCCGTAATCTCCAGAACAAGCTTGGAGGGACCGATGCCATACTGGCGTAAAAACTCCAGAGTAAAGCCGCTTTTAAATTTTTCGTCGTTGATGACGTGGGGATCCACATTAAGAAAGAGATAGGAATCCAGCCGGTACCGGGAATAGTTCATAAGAGCTTTGTTTCGGCAGGCCAGCTCCAGATCCCACAGTCGATTGTAGTTCCTGGCTGCCTCGAATAACTCCTGGGGCCCTTTAAAAAGAGGGCTTTGGCAGCGGGAAAGGGCTTCATAGCCCAGAATGGCCCCTGTCCTTAAGTTAACAATGGGCTGGAATACCGTATAAATATCATCCTCACGGATAATACGCTCCAGCTCCTCATGCTCTTCCTGGCTGTATTCAAAGGATGCAGATACCATGCGCTTGCCTCGTATTCCCTAATTGTAAAGGCTGTAATAATAATCCATCTGACGGCTTCTATTATATAGGAGGGATACCAATGATGCTATCAGCCATAGCCCAAATCACTGTTAAATTCCTGTTAAATAAAGGAATCAGCTGCTGCACGATGGGTTCAAAGAGGGTTTCGTTTTTTTGCCAGCTCGGCGATCTCATTGAACCTTCCGATGATATAGGCGTAATTATCCCTTTTATGGGGTATAAGGCAAGGGGTGCAGTTCTTGATACCTTTTTCGGTATAGGTGAAATGGCCTCCACAGCTTTCTCCCAGAGCATAAAGGGGACAATAGCAGAAAAGGCAGTTAAAATTGTCCGGATCATCGGTTTTATGACAGGGGAAATACTCGCATTCCTTATGGCTAAAAAAGCTGTAAGCCCGTTTTTTCTCCATTCTTCAAAGACCTTTCTGTTGCCGTGGCTTCATATGCCCGGTTATGTATTCCAGCAGCTGACTGCCGGAGCGGGGGACGGGAAGTCCGGCAGGAAGCAGGCCTTTATCGCAAAGGGCAAGAAAAAGGGACAGAACCGCCGGTTTTTCAAGGTTGCTCTTAATAAGCAAGGCTTCATCCTTTAATATATCACAGGGTGCGCCTTTGGCAAGTACCCTGCCCTTGTCAAAAAGGACGATGGAATCCGCCCAGGTAAGGGCTCTGTCCACATCATGGGTAGAAAGGATGACCGTAATGCCTTTGAGGCTGAGAGAATCGATGACATGGTCCACCAGACGGGCGTTGTGAGGATCCAGGGCCGCAGAGGGCTCGTCCAGGAGGATGATATCGGGCTCCATCACAAGTACGTCGGCAATGGCAATAAGCTTTTTCTGCCCGCCGCTTAAAAGATGAACGGGCTTATCGGCAAGAGCAGTCAGCTTCAGCTCATCCATCACTGTTTCTACCCTCCGGCGCACCTCCTTTTCCGGAAGGCCCAGGTTTAAAGCGCCAAAGGCGATTTCGCCGTAAACATCGGCGCTGAAAAGCTGATTGTCCGGATCCTGAAAAACGATGCCCACCCTGCTTCTCAGTGCCAGAAGCGCTTTTGAGGAGTAACGGTAGGGTTCGCCGTCCAGATAAAGGGCTCCGCTTTTAGGGCGGTTAACTCCGTTGAGGCACAGAAAAAAGGTTGACTTTCCGGAGCCGTTAGCGCCCATAACAGCCAATTTTTCACCTCGACCGACGCTTAATTCTATGCCGTTAAGAGCCGGCGTTTTGTCCTCGTATTCAAAATGTACGGCCTCAGCCCTTAAAATACAATCATTCATTACAAGCCTCCGTAGATCTTACTCATTGCCCCTAATCCTATAAGAAGGGCTAAAAACAGCAGGATACTCAGCTTCTCAGCCCATGTGGCAGGGAAGGCCCTTTGCAGCACCCGGATAGAGCCGTCATAGCAGCGGGACTCCATTGCGGTGTACAGCAGGGAGGACTTGAACAACGCCCTTTGGAGCAATACCGCGAAAAGCAGGGCGGTTGCCTTAAGGGAGGTTTTAAAGTCCCTGTTGCCCAGCCGGCACTTTTGTGAAATGGCTATGGAATGACCGGTTTCCAGCAAAACAAAAATAAACCGGTAAATCAAAAACATCAGCTCTGTCAGGATAACGGGACAGCGTAAACGGCGAAGCACCTCAAGAATATCCACCACAGGGGTGGTAAGCGTTAAAAAATAGAGGCAGGAGGTGGCCGAAAGCGCGGTCAGAAGGAGCCTGCCGCCATAGGAAAGGGAGGCCCGGTCTACAGCCAGATAAAACCCGCCAAGCTTCAGAGATAGAAGGGGCGAAGGCATGTCTGTCACGTGAAAGATTATCGCTACAGTGCTGAGAGCCAGAAAAGACAGGGGAACAGCCAACAGCGCAAGATAGCGGCGAAAAGCCACCCCGCCGCGGAATACGGCGAGGAAGCTCATTGCAGCGAGAACAAAAAGGGATAGTATAAAGGATTGGGCCCACACACAAATCAAAAGAGAGCCTGTCGCCAGGAGCATTTTAAGCGCCGGACTTTTATGCCTCAATTTGGAGGAATAAGCAAGCTTATCAACGAGAATCATTGAGTTGCTTCTCCAGAACTTGCATATTTCTTTCTGGATACCAGATAGCCGAAGCCATAGCCCAGTACGCCTGCGCCTAAGCCTGCCTGAAGACAGAAGAGGAGGCTTTCCGTTTCTCCCCCCGGAAGCTCAATAATGCTTTGGGCCCAGGGTTCGTAATCCGGAGTGATTTCAGCAATAGCCTCTTCGGCCAGGCCGTCGGCGCCGCCAAATTCGGAATCGCGGATAAGCACCAGCGGGATAACGGCAATTAATACACATAACAGTAAAAGTATCAGTACGGTTTTCACATTGCTTTTCATAAGCTTATGCCTCCTCGCAATAGCCAAGCTCCGAAAGCTCAGGCTTTGCATAATTTTCAAGCCCCATGACAACAATGACTGTCAAAAGGCCTTCCACAATGGCCAGGGGAATTTGTGTAAGGGCAAAGATGCCTGCAAACTTAGCCAGCGCGTTCCAAATACTGCCGTCGTTATGGGCAAGGGCCAGCTGGAAGCTTGTTACGCAATAGGTGAACAGGTTGCCTAAAGCCGCGCCCAGAAAAATAGCCGCCTTTTTATTGAGCCTGAGCTTAAGTGAAAGACGGTAGATTCCGAATGTCAGAAACGGCCCTGCAATAGCCATGGAAAAGGTGTTGGCGCCTAAAGTGGTAAGGCCGCCATGGGCCAGCAGAATGGCCTGGAAAAGCAGCACCACAATTCCTAAAACACTCATGGCGCTGGGCCCGAACAGTATGGCCCCCAGTCCCGTCCCGGTGGGGTGTGAGCTGCTTCCCGTAACAGAAGGGATCTTAAGGGCGGAAAGCACAAAGGTGTAAGCGCCTGCCATGGCCAGAATAAGCAGTGTTTTCCTGTTTCGGGATACGGTTTTTTTAATCGAGAGTATGCCCAGTGTGAGAAAGGGGATGCAAAGCGCGCCCCAGGCTACGCTGTGACCCAGAGGGAGATAGCCTTCCATTATGTGCATGGCGCTTGAGGTGGGTGCGTAGACCAGCATAAGCGACACGATAATGGCTGCTCCCATTAAGTATTTTTGTTTCCTTGACATGTGTTTATCCTCCTTGGGCGTTAATACGCCTAAATTATGGACTTGCCTGTGGCGTGCAGGGGGAGCCTGCTATAAA
Organism: Bacillota bacterium; assembly: GCA_023424865.1. The sequence continues at coordinate 20,904 of JAFADM010000123.1, forward strand.
AGACGGCTTTAAAAAACAAAAAACCACCCCTGCATACGACAGAGACGGCAATAAACCATTATTCAATCAAATCCATCTTAAAACCAAAAGAGAGGTGTAAATTCATCGTGGTCCTTATTGCAAATGAATGAGACCCACTTATGAGAACAACTTCTTCTAATTACGGATTGCTTATGGAACCTGCACGTTCTGTCGCTCGCAGAACTAAACTGCTCTAATCATTCAAGCAGGTCTTCCGGCTCAAGCTTCATCGGTGCATCCGCCTTCCCGGTTTCCCAGTGGCTTGATAGATGCACCTCAACTTTTACGGCGGCGGGACCGCGCGGGATTTTCACCCGGCTTCCCTTTTAATCCCCTTAGTGACTAAGGAGAACTTGAAGATACGTATTATTCAGTTGTAGCTAAGTGGAATCCACCTGTTACCCATTCTAGTTCAGTCAAAATTCATTGTCAATATTGTTATAATCAAAATCTTCCATGTCTTCCATAAAGTTAGAAACGACTTACTTCGTGGAACCCATGCCCTTCAAGTTCCGGATTAAAGCGCTGCTCATGTCCGGTTGCTTAGCACTGCACGCTATGATATACTGGACGAAATTAATAGCAACGCTGTACGGTGATGAGCGCAAGCTCATAAGAACCATTGTTCTTAAGGGAAGCAGGTGAAAATCCTGCGCAACAGCCATTACTGTTATGGAGGACGAGAAAGCAAAAGCCATTGGACGTAAATATCCGAGAAGGCGCTTTCAAGGATGATTCCAAAGTCAGGAGACCTGCCGTACAGAAGAGTGATTACGATGCCTGGGCAATTGAGGCGTTCGTAGGCTGGTATCCTGATATTCCCATATCCTGTGATATGTCGGCTTTTTGTACGTCTATGCATCCAATTGCATGGGCGTTTTTTGTTTTTGTAGCCATTTGCATAAGCAAACCTGGCTAAAAGGGAGGGGGCTATGCCCCTGAGCGTTTGATTCTCCCAGTCTTGAAAAAGGGCGTGGTTTGAATGGGATTTGCACAGTATATTTACAAAAATCAAAAAAAGCTCCGTTGCGGCTACACCACCGGAACCTGTGCCGCGATTGCGGCAAAAGCCGCCGCCCAGGCCCTTCTTAATGGCAGCTGGGGAAAAACGGCCTCTATTGTAACCCCCAGGGGGGTAGTGGTAGAGGCGGACATACTGGAACCCCTTTTAGAAAGAGGCTTTGCAAGCTGTGCCGTTCGCAAGGACAGCGGTGACGATCCCGACATAACCAACGGCATGCTCGTTTATGCGCGAGCCGAAAAATCGGAGGAACCCGGAATTACCATTGACGGCGGCGAAGGAATTGGGCGTGTGACGCGTAACGGACTTGATCAACCCATAGGCGCAGCAGCAATTAACCGTGTGCCCAGGCAGATGATTGAAAAAGAAGTGGCGGCTGTTTGTATAAGCTCAGGCTACGACGAAGGCCTTAAGGTAATCATCTCCATTCCCGGAGGCGATGAAATCGCAAAAAAAACCTTTAATCCCCGTCTCGGCATTGAAGGAGGGCTATCGGTTCTTGGAACCAGCGGAATTGTGGAGCCTATGAGCGAGCAGGCCTTTGTTGACAGCATACGTCTGGAGCTCAGCCGCATACAGGCTGACGGAGGCCGGTCGGCGGTTATCACTCCCGGAAATTACGGTGAGGATTATCTTAAGAATGAGCTTCAGGGACTTGAGCTCTTTACGGTTAAATGCTCAAACTTTGTGGGTGAAACGCTGGATAACGCCGTTTCCCTTGGTTTTGAGCGCGTTTTGCTTGTGGGGCATATCGGCAAGCTCATTAAGCTTGCGGGAGGCATTATGAACACTCATTCCAATTACGCCGATGCCCGTATGGAGCTGATGGGGGTTCATGCCGCCTTGCACGGGGCGGACAGGGAGCTGGTTAAGGCCCTTGTGGATTGCGGCACCACCGACGAGGGCCTGGGACTTCTTCAAAAGGAAGGCTTAATGGAAGCGGTTATGAGCAGCCTCATGGAAAAAATACACTTCCATATAAAAAAACGTGTGGGCGCGGGTGTTTGGATAGAAGCGCTTTTGTTCAGCAATATCTATGGCAGGCTGGGAGAGACGGAGGGCTTTTCCCGGCTTTTGGCCAGGATGACGGAGGTTAACCCATGATACATTTTGTCGGAGCGGGTCCCGGTGCGCCCGATTTAATTACCCTGAGGGGGAAGGCGCTTATAGAAGAAGCCGATGTGATTATTTATGCGGGCTCGTTGGTAAACCCAGCTCTTTTGGACTATTCCAAAGCCGGGTGTGAAAAATTTAACAGCGCATCTATGACCCTGGACGAGGTTCTAAGGGTAATGGAGGACGGCTATTATGGGGGAAAAACGGTGGTGCGCCTGCATACGGGGGATCCTTCCCTATATGGAGCCATTCGTGAGCAAATGGACGCCCTGAGGAGAAAGAGCATTCCTTTTGACATCACTCCAGGGGTCAGCTCCTTTTCGGGAGCTGCGGCATGCCTTCAAGCCGAGTACACCCTGCCCGGCGTTTCCCAGTCCCTTATACTTACCCGTATGGCAGGGCGCACCCCGGTACCCGAAAGAGAATCCATCCGAAGCTTTGCGGCTCACGGAGCTTCAATGGCCATCTTTTTAAGCACGGGCATGCTGGAGGCGCTTTCAAAGGAGCTGCTTGCGGGAGGGTATACGACGGACACCCCTGCTGCCATCGTTTATAAGGCAACCTGGCCTGACGAAAAGGCCATAACCTGTACGGTAGGCAACCTTGCTGCGGCAGGAGCGGCAGAAGGCATAAGGAACACCGCCCTTATACTCGTTGGAAATTTTCTTGGAAGCGACTATGAGCTTTCAAAGCTCTATGATCCTTCTTTTTCACATGGCCACAGGGAGGGAAGGGAATGAAGCGGCTTAAGCTTATTTCTTTTACAGAGGCGGGAGGCCTCAGAGCCTCCGCTATCACAGAGAAGCTTGATAAGCGTGCCTGGCTTGCGGAAAGGTCCTCCGTGCGGCCCGAAGACCCGTGTTATACAGGCCTTTCCCTGTCCAAGTGGACCGAAGAAGCCTTTAAGAATTCAGACGCCATTGTTTTTGTGGGGGCCTGCGGCATAGCCGTTCGCAGTATTGCTCCCCATATCCGAAGCAAGGCCTCGGATCCCGCGGTGGTTGTGGTTGACGATCAGGGTCGGTATGCCATCTCCCTTCTGTCAGGACATATGGGAGGCGCCAATGACCTTGCCCGGGAAATCGCCGGAATGCTTGGCGCTGAGCCCGTAATCACCACTGCTACCGATAATGCCGGCTTGTTCGCCGTTGACGAATGGGCAAAAAAGCAGGGAATGGCTATTTGCGGGCTGACGGAGGCCAAGATGGTCTCTGCGGCGCTTTTGGCAGGGAAAGCAATAGGCTTTGCCAGTGATTTTAAAGTACAGGGCCGTCTTCCCGCCGGATTGGAAGAAAAAAAGGAAGGCGAAATAGGAATCTCTATTACCCTTGGTGAAAAGGAGCCCTTTAAAACAACGCTGCGTCTCATCCCGCCTGTTGTCGCACTGGGAATAGGCTGCCGAAGGGGGACTCAGGCCTCGGCAATACGTGAGGCTGCGGAAGCGGTCTTGAAGGCCCACGGCATTTCTCCCCTTGGAATCGGACAGATATGCTCCATCGACTTAAAAAGCTCCGAAGAGGGCCTATTAACCTTTTGTGACGAAATGAAGCTCTCCCTTGAGACCTTTTCATCTGACGCACTGGCTCAGGCACCGGGAAGGTTCACCGCCTCGCCTTTTGTGGAGTCCGTGACAGGGGTTGACAATGTGTGCGAGCGAAGCGCGGTTCTGGGAAGCGGTGGCGGTGAGCTAATCATAAAAAAGCAGGTTCGAAACGGCGTGACGGTTGCGGCAGCCCGAAAGGATTATACCGTGCGCTTTATAGACCGGACAGCAGCAGGAGAAAAATTATGAAGCTATATGTTATAGGCATCGGGCCGGGCGAGGAGCCCCAGATGACCCTGAAAGCTCAAAAGGCGCTGGACGCGTGCGAGGTGCTTGTGGGTTACCAGGTCTATATTGATCTTCTCGCAAAGAGGTATAGGGACAAGCCCTGCCTTTCAACCCCCATGACAAAAGAGGTGGAGCGGTGCCGCATGGCTTTTGAGGAGGCCCGTGGAGGAAAAACCGTAGGTCTTGTGTGCAGCGGAGATCCGGGAATATACGGCATGGCCGGGCTATGCCTGGAGCTTTCTCAGGAATATCCGGATATAAGCGTTGAAATTATTCCCGGCGTTACGGCAGCCTTAAGCGGGGCGGCAGGCCTGGGAGCACCTTTAACCCACGATTTTGCGGTAATCAGCTTAAGCGACCGCCTGACGGAGTGGGAAACCATAGAAAAACGGCTCCGGGCGGCAGCCAATGCGGATTTTGCCATTTGCATCTACAATCCGGCCAGCCGGGCAAGAAAAGACTATCTGGAAAAAGCCTGCGGGATACTGCTGGAGCATTTGGCTCCGGATACGGTTTGCGGCTGTGCCTATAGAATAGGCCGGGAGGGGGAGAGCTTTGAAACCACAACGCTGTCGGAGCTTTGCAGCCTGCCTGCGGACATGTTTACCACCGTCTTCATAGGCAATTCTCAAACCCGTATTATAGGCGGGAAAATGGTTACTCCAAGAGGGTACAGGCTATGAACACGGTGATGGTTTTTGCAGGAACCAGTGAAGGCCGGGCTATCGTTGACCGGCTTTCAGCCCTGCCGGTAAGGTGTATTGTTTCCGTGGCTACGGATTACGGCTCGGCCATGCTTGTTTCCTATAAATCCGCTGTTGAAGTGCTTGAAGGGCGCATGAACGCGCTCCAGATGAGTGAGGCCATACGCTCAAAGGGGGTGGGCCTTGTCATTGACGCAACCCATCCCTATGCCGCGGATGTAAGCGCCAATATAAAAAAGGCCTGTGAGGCGGAAAATGTTGAGCTGTGGCGGCTGGTAAGGCAAGGAGCGGCCCTTGGGCAGGATCCGGATCTTGAATGCTTTCCAGATGTTTTAAGCCTTGTGGAGCGCCTCAACGGGCTGGAGGGCAATGTTCTTTTGACCACCGGCAGCAAGGATCTGGCCGCCTTTACGAAAGTGAATAATTACCGGCAGAGGCTGTATCCAAGGGTGCTGCCTGCCATGGCTTCGCTGGAGGCCTGCGAGCGCCTGGGCTACGATCGTTCCCGGATTATTTGCATGCAGGGACCTTTTTCCCGGGCTTTCAATGAAGCCATGATGCGGGAGTTTCATATAAAGCTCCTTGTGACAAAGGACTCAGGCCAGGCGGGCGGCTTCTTTGAGAAGCTGGAGGCCTCCCGCGCCTGCGGCGTTCGCACCCTGATACTGGGAAGGCCAACGGTGGAAGAGGGCTTTTCACTTTCTCAAATCGAAGCGGCATTGAAAGAGAAGTACCGATAAAAGATAACTTAACGGATTAACAAGAGTGGAAGAATAAGATGGAGCGTATAAGTCGGATGGAAAAAAAGATAGTCATTGTGGGCATCGGGCCGGGTGATGACCTCAACCTTACCCTTAAGGCCAGAGAAGCCTTGCTTCGCGCGGAGCTGCTCATTGGAGCACCCCGTATGCTGGAGGCCTTTGGTACAGCAGAGAGTGAAAAGTATGCCTGTATTTCACCTGAAAAAATAGCGGAATACATAGATAAAAGTGCGTACACCCTCATTGCAGTGCTAATGAGCGGGGATGCGGGCTTTTACAGCGGAGCCAAAAAGCTGATTCCTCTTCTGGCACATTACAAGGTGGAAACGCTGCCCGGCATTGCGTCCCTTCAATACCTCTGCGCAAAGCTCAATATTTCCTGGGACGACGTCCATGTGGCCAGTGCTCACGGCAGGCGGGTAAATATCGCCGCCCATGTCGCCTTAGCAAAACGAACCTTCTTTCTTACCGGTGGGGAAACAAGCGCTCAAAGCCTCTGCGCAGCCCTTGAGGATTGCGGCATGGGAGATGCCCGTGTAACAGTAGGAAGCAGGCTGTCCTACTCGGATGAGCGCATTGTTGCTGCAACAGCAAAGGAAGCGGCAGAGCAAAGCTTTGATCCTCTCAGCGTGGTTTTGGTGGAACAGGTATCGGCCCCCCGCTGGCCCTATGCTACCGGTGCCATTCCCGACGAACTTTTTATCCGGGGCGATGTACCCATGACCAAGGCCGATGTACGCCTGGCGTCCATTGCCCGGCTTCGCCTAAAAGATGGAGATACCGTTTACGACATCGGTGCGGGGACCGGCTCGGTAGCGGTTGAAACGGCCCTGGCCATACCCAACGGAAGGGTGTTTGCCATTGAGTGCGACGCTGCCGCCCTTTTGCTTATTGAGAAAAACCGCAGAGCGTTTGGCGCATACAATATTGAGATAAAGGCGGGCGAGGCACCGAAGGCGCTTAATGATTTGCCCGTACCGGATGCTGTGTTCATAGGCGGCAGCGGAGGCAGCCTGGAAGCTATTTTCAGGGCGGTTTTGGCTAAAAACCCCCGGGTGCGTATGGTAATCAACGCCATTACTCTTGAGACCCTGGCGCGTAGTACCGCCCTGATGGAGGAAGCGGGCTTTGAGGAGACGGAAGCGGTGCAGCTTGGAGTGGCAAGGGTAAAAAAGGCGGGGTCTAGCCATATGCTTCTAGCCCAGAACCCTGTGTTCATCCTGAGCGGACGGGGGGTGAAACGATGAACGGCAACACGCTTCCCAGGCTTGTCATTGGCGGGATTCACAGCGGCGGAGGGAAAACCACAGTAACCCTTGGCCTTTTGCAGGCTTTCGCGAACCGAAAAATTCGTGCCATGGCGTTTAAATGCGGTCCCGATTATATTGATCCCCTGTTCCATACCCGTGTCATAGGCTTGAAAAGCCGCAACCTGGACCTGTTTTTAAGTGACGGGAAAACGGTGCTTGGCCTTATGAGAAAGCATTCGGAGGGTCAGGAAATAGCCGTTATTGAAGGGGTTATGGGCTATTATGACGGCGTTGGCGGCAAAACCGAGGAGGCCGGCACCTATGACCTTGCCAGAAAAACGGATTCACCGGCCATTTTGGTGGCGGACGCCCGGGGCATGTCCCTCTCACAGGCGGCCATTTTAAAAGGGTTTGTCGATTTTCGGCCTGACAGCCATATCCGTGGTGTGGTGTTCAACCGATGCGCTCCATCCCTTTACCCCCTTTTAAAGCAAATTGTTGAAGAGAACACCGGCCTTCGCCCTCTGGGCTATCTGCCCAATTTGCCTGAGGCCCAAATTGAGAGCCGCCATCTGGGGCTGGTGACAGCCGGAGAAATAGAAAACCTGCGGGAAAAGCTGAATGTT
>JAFADM010000124.1 GCA_023424865.1 Bacillota bacterium
AAACCAGTCCTCCTCCTTAGCCCCGTTATTCTTATACATAACGGCGGTATTCATGGCATACCGGCTTTTCATATAATCGGATCCGTAGGAGTTCTGAAAAATTTGGGATAAGGGCATGCTGTCGTCCACAAAAAAGACCGCGCTGTATTGAGGCACAGCCGGCTCCAGAGTAATGTACATATAATTGCGAAACATTACCTTTAGCTTTTCATACTGCTTTATATCCACCATAAGGTCGTCGCTGTAGCTGGTCAGGATTTCATCAAAGCCGGATTTCTCGCTTATCATAATATCCATGGCCATGGCAATACGGGCAAAAAGCTCATCCACGTTATTGGCATTATTCTGAATAACGGTTTCCATGGAGCCTGTAAGGGACTTTTCCACATTGCTTTTAAAATAGAAAAATAAAACGCCTCCGATAACAGAGGTTTGAAAGAGCGTAATGGTCATAAAGAACAGAGCCACTTTTTTTGCCAGGTTTAATTTTTTACCGAGCATTTACCCCCACCTTCAGTCCGCTTCCCACACTATGAACCGCACTCCTGTAGTCGGAGGGCGTGACATTATGCTTCTTTTTAAACACCTTTGCAAAATAATTGGGGCTGGCATAACCCACCATGCCGGATATATCGTTTATTGGAGTCTCGGTTTCACGTAAAAGCCTTGCTGCCTCATCCAGGCGGATAGCGCTTAAATGGCTGCTGATGGTTGTTCCGGCATAATGACCGAAGATTTTCCCAAGGTAGTCCGGGGAGAAATTAAACTTCTCAGCCACATTGGAAACGCCGAAATTTTCATCGGCGTAATTTTCATAAATGTATTCCTTTATTTTTTTCATCAGGGCGTGGTAGTAATTTTCCTCTTTCTTTTCACCAAACTGGAGCACATCAAAATACAGCTTGCTTGTAAAGGTCACCATATCCATTTTCTTTTTGAGGTTTTCCAGATCCGAAAAGGTTTTAAGCTGCTTGTTTCGAATAATGCCGCTTTCTATGCCCATAAATTCCAGATAGTCATAAAGCGTATTAATGAGCTTGTAGCAAACCTCCCGAACCACAGCAAAATCACCTACGGCACAGTCGGTAAACTCCTCGAAAAAATCGGCAAAATAGTCCCTGTTACCTGTTTTCAGATTATTTTGAATTTCGGCTTCCACAGTCTTGCTCCTCAAAAGCCTGTTAAAATAATCCTTCTTTTTATAGCTTTTTGCAATCTGCTCCAGAATATCACTTAGCACCTGAACCTTTTTTTTATTGATGGGCTTAAGAATATATTCATTCACATTGTATTTCAAAGCCAGCCTGGCAGTTGCAAAATCCTCGTAGGCACTTAAGAAAATAATGGAGACGTCATACATGACCTCCCTTATTTTCCTGCACAGCTCTGTTCCATCCATGACAGGCATTTTTATATCACAGATAATAACGTCGGGATTTGTTTTCAGGGCTTTTTCAAAGCCTTCCGCCCCATTTACCGCCTCTGCCACAATTTCATAGCCCAGCTCCTCCCAGTTTATAAGGGAGCGCAGGCACATGGCCACGCAAACGTCGTCGTCCACAATCATTGCCTTCAACATTCCGTCGTCCCCCTATCTTTTCATCCACCCGGGCAGGGTGCCCCAGGGCCGGCCACCCCTTTCGCTTCCATCCTCAGGCATAGCCGGAAGGATAAGCCCTCCGTCTACGCGCAAAACCGTACCGGTAATGTACCAGGCCTCCTCAGAGGATAAAAAGCGCACTGCGGCGCCAATTTCTCCCGGTGTTCCCATTCTTTTGACAGGGATGCGCTTTGAAAGCTCGGAGGTCGTGAGCTCTTCCGGGGTAAAGCCTCCCCGTATGGCCGTAGCCCCGGGAGCAATGCAATTAACCGTAATACCCTGGGAAGCATATTCCAAAGCCATGGATTCGCAGAAGCGGTGAAGCCCTGCCTTAATGCCTCCATAAAGCGGGTCCTCGGGATAGGTACGAACACCCCGGGTGGATGAGATCATTATCACGGAGCCTTTGATCCCCTGGCTGACCATGGCGTTGGCAGCTGTTTTTCCGCACATGAGATAGCTTAAATAATCCAGATTGTAAATGAAATCCATGTCCTCGGCCTTTAGCCCCAGCACATCATGATGAAGGGTTCTTCCCGCATTGCAGACCATAACGTCCAAATGCCCCAGATCCTCAATGGCCTTATAAGTAACGGCCTCGGCAACTCCAGGTTTTTCAAGGGACGCCTGATAAAGGAAGCATCTTCTTCCCAAGTCTTCAATTTCGTTTTTCAGGGACAGGGCTTCCTCCTGACTTGAATTGTAGGTAAAAGCTACGTCATAACCGCTTTGGGCCATTACCCGGGCAATCCCCCGGCCGATTCCTCTGCTGGCTCCTGTAACAAATAACGTCTTTATAGAAACCGCCCCCCTACAGTATGTAAACTTGGACTTTAAAAATCATTTCCGACAGCTTCAGCCCCGGCTTAAATCACCTGCGAAGCTTGGCTCCTGGAAAGGAATATCGGCAGTCTGTTCAACCAGCGTTCCATCCGAATCCGATATTTTGACCAAGGCCACATTATTGGAGTATTGATTGGCTATGGCCAGGCTTTCACCGTCCAATGATACATCGATATGTCTTGGCCAGTTGCCGCAGCACCCAAAATCCTGAATTTTTTCAAGGCTGCCGCCGCTGTCTGCCCTAAACACACCGATGGTATTGGCTCCCCTGTTGGCGGCATACAGTACTCCCTTTGAAAAGACCAGCCCGGAACCGGTGCTTTTTTCACCATAGCCGGAAGGCAGGGTGTCATAGGTCTCTAAAACTGCCAGGGCGCCTGTTTCAGGACTGTAGTTCAGCTCAATGATCCGGTTGGAATATTCGGTGATAACGTAGGCTTTATTGACAGAAGGATGAAAGGTCATATGCCTCGGTCCCTCTCCCAGGGGCAATTGGAGATAGGCAAAGCCCTTATTGGGTATAAGCCGCCCTTCGCTGACCGAATAGACATAAACCCTGTCCAGGGCGATGTTGGTCACATAAATCCATCTGCCGTCCGGTGATGGTGTGCAGCAATGGGCGCGGGTAAGCCCCTCGCCTTCGCCCTGTATAAAATGGTTCCGAACCTCCCCGAATTTCCCTTCCTCAAGGCCAACCGCCAGAACATGCCCGGTACGGTAGCAGGCTCCGTAAACCGTTTTATGAAGCGGCGAATGGTAGATGTGGCACAGAACATCACCCGGCAGGGTGACACTGTCTGTTTTTTCAAGGCCGCCCTCGGTAATGCCGTAAGCATGAAAGACACCGTTCCTGCTTTGCTCTGATAAGGCAACACACCATTTCCCATGAATACTTAAAAAAGACGGGGCCGTAATATCGTCGGACCAAATGCGCTCATAATCCGAGCCCCTTCGAACATAGCGGGCAATGGAAGACTTGTCCCCATACCCAGAAATAAGAATATCCTCAAACATGGTTTTGTCCCCTCTTTTATCCTTAATCAGACTTTTAATGTAAACAATCCCATATTAAATCATAAGGAAAGAAGTATAAACTCCCTGCCCTACACGTTCAGTTTAAATACAAACCAAAAGATTTGCAAGACGAATAATCCGATTGAG
>JAFADM010000159.1 GCA_023424865.1 Bacillota bacterium
CATGGTGGGCATTGAAAAAAATATTTTTGTTCATAAGGGATGCCTCCCTTTATTTATTTTTTACATATTTGGATACAAATTCAAAAGTACGATCGTCCAGCGGGAAAAGCTCCTCATGGCCATGAAGAGGGTAAGCCACCAGCTCCTTTTCCCCTTTAAGATGGTTATAGGCCGCAAGAGTGGTGGCAGGCGGGCATACCGTATCCTTAAGGCCCACGGCAAAGAGCACGGGACAGGTGATATCGGACGCGAAATTCATGCCGTCGTAATAGCTCAGGGTATCAAAAACGGCACTTTTCTTTTTCAGTTCCGGATCAAAAAGCTTGAAATAGTCCGCAAGCTCCAGATAGGGATGGCTTGAGGCCAGCTCAAAGGCTTTTTCCACATGGCAGAGAAAGGGAAAGGTGCAAAGGGCAAAGGCAGGGCGCGAATCCAGTCCCGCCACCGCTAAAACGGTTGCGCCTCCCTGGCTTCCGCCCATGAGGCCCACGGACTCCTTAGTGATTTCAGGTCTTGATAAGAGAAAGTCCAGGGCCCTGATTCCGTCCATAAAAACGCCTCTGTAATAGTAGTTGCTTTTGTCCTCGATGCCCTTGGTAAACCAGCCCGGCATAGAGCCTGCCGTATACCTTCCGTATTCGGGGGTAGGCCCGCCCTGGCCCCTGTTGTCCATGGCCAGAACGGCATAGCCCTGAAGAGCCCAGGAAAGGTACTGGCTGACATAGCCCCTGGCCCAGGTGTAGCCCGAAAAATAAAGGAGTGCGGGAACAGTTTGTTTTTCCGAGGCTCCCTCCGGCAGGATGAACCAGCCCCCCACTCTCCGGTTTTCAAAGCCGTTGTAGGAAAGGTCATACACCCTTATTCCCTTTACAGGGTATTGAACCGGCTTAAGCTCCGGTTCAAGAGGATAAACAAGCCTTCGATCCAGAGTATCCTTCCAGAACTCATCATAGTCCGGCTTCTTGGTAAGTAGGGGCTTTTCCGCCAGCAAAGCCTCCAGCTGTTTTTCCATAGCGTCCTTTATAACGATCCCTCCAAACAGGGGGCGGGGCTGCCCACAACCGTAAGCTCACTGCACTCAAGAGCGCAAAAGGGCTTATCCCCTCTTTGAGGCCGGGCCCCTGTTCCCTTGTAGCCGTCCACCCGCACCGAAGTGCATTTTTCCAGGTATAAGCCGCTTGTAAAATAGTCCGGAACCTCCTGTGCCCAGGAAAGTGAAAAACGGTTTAAGGTAAGACCTTTGACATGCTTAGCGTAAAGGCCGTGCTCGTCCTTTTCATAAATGGCTTCCTTAATATTTTTCACCGGTCTTATGTCCACATTCCCTCCATAGGCGTCGCTGTTAACGCCCTTTTTGAGAATAAGGTCCACATTATTGAAGGTAACATCCTCTATGGGGCTTTCCTCTGTGCCGTGAATAAGGATCTGGCTTTCCCCTTGCGCCACAATATCCGAGAAACGGATGCGCTTTAAGGTTCCCGCCTCGCCCTTTCCCGTAACCCGTCCTGTGGACAGGTGAATGGGCTCCCCGTGTCCCCACCACTGGCCGGTGTGGAGGCGGGTGAAAATATGGATGTGGGAAAAGCTTATGTCGCTCATATGGCCTTCATCCCGGGCAAAAACGCCGATACCCCGGTTGGAGTGGATAACGAGATGGGAAAACATACAGTTGGTAATACTGTTTTCATGGTGCCCCACCCGGATGCCCGAAGAGCGGGAGGATAAAAAGCACTGGGTGACAATAACATCCCGGGTGACACGCCCCTCTTCCCCCAGCCCGGTCATGGCAATACAGTCATCCCCCGCGTCAATGCGGCAGGAGCTGATGCGCACCTTGTGGCTCGAGGTTAAGTGAATGCCGTCGGAGTTGGGAATTAAGGGATTGTTTTCAATACGGATGCCGGTAACATCCACGCTGTCGCACTCATTAAAATGAATGGTCCAGTTGGGAGCGTTTTTAAAATGAAGATCCTTGATGGTTATATCGGTGCACCTGTAAAACTGCACCAGATTCCCCGGCCTTTTAAGGGGTGTGGCCGGGCCCTCCTGAATTTTGCCGCCGGATCGCAGGAAGAGATCCTTCTGCCGAGTAGATTGACGCTCATATTCCCCGTCATACTCAAAGGGCTTTTGGGCGTCCATAAAGGCCATTCCCTGAAAATCCACAATGCCGTTTCCCATAAGCGTAATATTGGAGGCATGCCGTGCAAATAAAAGGCCTATTCTGGGGCTTTCAAGGGAAAAGGGTGCTTCAAAATAATCGTCAATCTGGTCGCTTCCAAGGATAACCGCTCCGGAAGACAGGAAGAACGTGGTGTTCGACACCAGCTCCACAGGCTCAATAAGATAGGTGCCCGGGGGAAAGAATACCGTTCCGCCCCCATTTTCCGAAACCTTTCCAAGTGCCCGGCGCACCGCCGGAGTATCCTTAGTGACGCCGTCACCAACAGCGCCCAGCTCTTTTACATTAAACACGCTTTCATACATATGCTTCACCCGTCTAACCTTTCAGGCTGCCCAGTACCATGCCCTTGACAAAAAACTTCTGCATAAAGGGATAGACCACCAGTATGGGCAGTGTGGAAATCATAATTTGAGCCGCAGAAAAGGAGCGATCCGAGACATTGAGGATCTGCTTTATCTCCTCCACGGACATATTATCGAAATTGGGCCTTACCAGAATATTTTGCATATAGCTGGAAAGGGGGTATTTATCAATGTTGTCCATATAAAGTATGCCGGAAAGCCACTCGTTCCAGTGGGTAACCGAGGCAAATACAATGAGGGTTGCAATGGCCGGCATGGACAGGGGTACAAAAATTTGAGCCATTATCCGCCACTGTCCCGCTCCGTCTAAAAAGGCGGATTCCTCCAGCTCCTTGGGAAGCTGCTTGAAAAAGTTCAAAAGCACCACCACATTGTAAATAGGAACCGCGATGGGCAGGATAAGCGCCAGGAGGCTGTTGCGAAGTCCGGTTTGCGTTACAATCATGTACGTGGGAATAAGGCCGCCGTTTATCAGCATGGTTATCACAAAGAACCAGGATAACAGGGTTCTGCCCGGCATGGCATTTTTAGACTTGGACAGCGGGTAGGCCGTCAGAATGGTAAGAAGGGTATTTATCCCAACCCCCAGTACCAGGCGCTGAACGGATACGAGCATGGAGCCCAGAAAACGCTTTTTCTGAAAAGCGAACAAATAGGCGTCCACATTGAAGTTCACCGGCCACAGGCCCACTCTTCCCGCTGTTGCGGAGGGTGAATCACTTAAGGAAACGGCCAGAACATGGATAAAGGGCAGCAGGCAGATGAGGCCTAAAAAGACTAAGAAGGCGTTATTCAAGAGGTTGAAGATTTTGTCGCCCTTATTGCTGATTTTCATTTTTCTTCCTCCTCCCTAAAAAATGCGGTAGTCCGCAACACGATAGGCCAGCCAGTAAGCGCCCGAAACGAGCCCAAAGGAGACCACCGACTTGAAAAGCCCGATGGCTGTGGCGATATCGTACTGGGGTATACTGCTTTCCATGCCCAGGCGGTACACCAGGGTGTCAATAATATCCCCGGTTTGATAAACCATAGGCGAATAAAGGTTATATACCTGATCAAAGCCTGCATTGAGAACATTGCCCAAAGTAAGGGTTGCACTCAGAACAATGACAGGCATGATTCCCGGCAGGGTAATGTGCCAGATGCAGCGGACACGGCCTGCGCCGTCCATATAGGCCGCCTCGTAAAGACTGGGGTCAATACCCGTCAGGGCAGCCAGATAAATAATGGTTCCAAAGCCAAAGCTTTTCCAGACATCGGATAATATGATGACGTAGGGAAACAGCGTTTTATCCCCCAGGAAGAACACGGGCTCAACGCCTATAAAGCCGATAAGCCGGTTGATAATGCCGGTTGACGGGGACAGCATGTCAATGAGCACCCCGGAGATAATAACCCAGGAAATAAAGTGGGGCAGGTAGATAAGTGTTTGCACGCTTCTTTTAAGCCTTAAATTGCGCATCTCATTTAAAAGGATGGCGACAAAGATTGGAAAAATAAGATTCAGAGCCATTTTGGCAACGGCGATATAAACGGTGTTAAAAACAACCCGACCGAATTCGGGCAGCATGAAGATGTACCTGAAATTATCAAAACCTATCCATTCCGATCCGAAAAGGCCCTTGGCAATGTTAAACTTCTGAAAGGCAATGGCCAGTCCCGCCAAAGGACCGTAGGAATAGACGGCGGTGAGGATAAGTCCCGGAATAAGCATGACATAGAGCGCCCACTGTATGCTGCGGAAACGCTTTTTTATTTCCGTCATGGCAATCTTCCCCCTTTTCACGCGGCATGAATGCCAATTTTAGTGTGATTTTAAGAAAGGGGAGGCCTTTGACGGCCTCCCTTCCTGTGCCGTTTTTTGTTGAGCTTGCTTTACTTCAAGGGGTTAGAGAACGATTATTTGGTGCTCTCACGCCACTGATTAACCTCAAAGGTGATGGTTTCTCCGCCCAGCTTGTTCCAGTTGGCGACGAATTCGTCAAAGTAGTCTACAGGCTGATCCCCAGTGATAATGCGAAGAATCATTTCTTCCTCGCTGGCCTTTAAAATGGACATTCTTCTTACCATTTCAGGGGTATCGGCGCCATAGAACAGATTGGGCTTTAGTTGGCCGTTTTTCATGTATTGGTTGGCAATACCGAATACGGATTCCGTCCCGTAATAGAGCTGTGTGTGTACCCAGTAGGCTGAATCCTTGTCTCCGGCGTTGAATTTGTTTATGCTGTCGAAGATGCCTTTTTGCTCAAGATCCTCAAGGAGGCCTTCATTCTTGTCGTTAACGGCTTTTGTCACCACTTCGTTGATGGCAAGGTTTCTGTCGGGCCCGATATAGGTTACAACCGGTGACCAGCCCATGATATTGTATTCGCCGTCATTTTTATACTTGGACAAATCCGATTCCCCGCCGAAAACACGGTCAAGGAAGTGGCCGTACATTTTTACAAGAGCCTCGGGATTGGAGAAGCCCTTTTTCACGGCATACATGGCGGTGAGCTTGCTTGTAGCGCTTACGCCCTTATCCTGTACGCTGCTGTCATGCACGATGGGATAGGCGGTCCAATCCGCTCCGTCAGCCTTATAGCCGTCGGGCAGAGGCCAGGTCTGTACCCAGAACTGTCCGTAGCCAATACCCACTTTTCCTCCCACGGCATCCTGAGATACCTTGTAGGAATCCTTAACAATAAATTCCGGATCGATGAGCTTGTCGTCGTAAAGCTTCTTAAGAGCTGTAAGAGCATTTTTCATTTCAGGCTGGATGCTTCCGTAAACAAGCTGTCCGTCCTTTTCTATCCACTGATCCGGATAAGCTCCGTAGCCGTTGAAAAGGCCCTTCATTGCAAAATAGCTTTCATAGGGCTTATTGCTTATGCCAATACCATAGGTGTCCGCCTGCCCGTTGCCGTCGGGATCCCGGGTTTTGAAGGCCTCGGCCAGAGCATAAAGGTCGGCAAGTGTTTTAGGAACAGGAAGATTAAGCGCCTCGCGCCAGTCGTCCCGTATAAAGACAAATTCATAATTGGCAGGAACCACGCTGTTTTCAGGCAAAGCCATAATGCTGCCGCCATAGGTGGACTGCCTCAGGGCTTCTCCCCCGTCTACCTGAAGCATGGCCTTTACCTGCTCGGAAGCGTATTTTTCAATGGAAGCGTCCAGGCTTTCCACAAGCCCGGCTTCCACAAGCCGCTGAAGCTGACCGGGATTGCATTTAAATACATCGGGCAGCTCGCCGCTGGCAATGGACATGTTAAGCTTGGTGTCATAGGCGTCCACACCCTCGGCTGTCCACAATGTATTCACTTTAATCCCCAGAATTTCTTCAAATTCCTGGATCCAGATATTGTTCTCGTAATTGACGCCTTCAGGGAATTTTACATCCAGGCCTGCACCTCGGGCGTAGTTAACGGTAAGAGTGGGTGTGTATTTGCCGGAAAAGTCCTTATCCGGTTCAGGTGTGGCAGTGTTTGAAGGAGTTGGCGTACCTGTGGGATTGGGATTGGCGGAATTTCCGCCGCAACCGGTAAGTACAACCGAGAATACCAGCATCATGGTCAGAATTGTCACAATGACTTTTTTCATCGATAGCATCCTCCTTAGATTTCATTGTAAATCATTCTTTGCGCCTTAAGGAACGCTCTCGCTGTTATGGTGCCGGCT
>JAFADM010000180.1 GCA_023424865.1 Bacillota bacterium
CAAAAAATTGAAGCTATGAACTTAAAGCGGCTTATGGAGTATTTTTACCCCATAGGCTGCTTTAGTTTTATAAAATCATAAACCGTGCACCCTGTTAAGCCGTGGGCCGTTATGACACCGCTTCCCAGCTCGCTTTTCACATAAGGAGATTCAAAGAGGGGATAGGGAAAGAGAATTTCTTTTCCGTCTACCTGGCGTATCCTTGCCTCCATGTAAAGGCATTTGCCGCCGCTTTCATAGCTGAGGGACATTTTGGAGGGGTTAAAGGCAATGGGATTGGCGGTGACTCTTAAAACAAAGCTCTCAAAGCTTTCGTCTTCATTGGAAGCCTCACAGACACAGGCATGGCGTGCTCCGAAGGACAATACCTCAAAGCCTGCGTTTTCGCCCGAAGCCCAGGTATAGCCCTCGGAGAACCAGAGCCCTGCGTGGGTACCCCTGAAGCTCACAAAAAGCCAGCTTCCCAGCTCCTCAACCCTGTCGAAAACCTCCTTCGGAACATAGGCATGAATGTGCTCAAGCTGCTTTTTTCCATCCTCCCGGCTGTTGTTCTGGCCATGAGCAATATCGTATACGGCCAGTACCGCATTTTTGTGGCAAAAGGTCTGTACACATCCGCAGCCCAGATCTCCCGTCCATTCATTATGGGCGCTGTGGGGCTCGGTGCCGGGATGATGGGTAAAAATTCTTGCACGGGTGTGTCCGAGAAAGGTAAGATCCCACTCATGCTGCTGGTGATGGGCGTACCAGCGGGCCTTGGAAGCCTTGGGGTAATCGTCCTGGCTGTTTACGGCTCCAAGAAGATAATGAGGTGTAACATAGGTGTATTTGCTGATATAGCCTTCGTGTCGGGGAAAGGGAGGAATGAGATGCAAATGGCCGCACTCCAGGTTTTCATAAGCTGTGCTGTTCCTGCCAAGAGCAATTTCATATACCACGGGAGAGGGAATATAGGAGGAAAAAAGGGCTTCTATGGGATAATGGCTTTTCGAGATATCCGTGTAAGGGTGGCCGAAATACAGGTAATAAAGGCCCAGGGTTCCGTCACAGGCGTGATCCAGGGCCGAATTGGGATAAATACGTCCGTGGGCGCCTCCGTAGAGCCCTTCCCGGCTGTCTGAAACCATATCCAGAAGCAGTACATCCATGGTCATACGGGAGAGCAGGCGCATTTCCTCATCCCCGGCGAAGTCATAGAGGTCGTAGAGGCAGGCAAAGATCTCGGACATATACCCGCAGGAATCAAATTCGGCCCAGCCGTGCCTGGCCCTGAAGCGGAGAAACTCCTTAATATAGGCCTCCTCCTCAGGAACAGCATCAAAGCCGGAAAGTCCGCACCACTCAAATAGGAGCTCCGGGTATCTTTGCGCAAAAAGGTATTTGGCCGTATGGTACAGAAGCCGGTGGTTTTCCGAATCGTACATGCTCCTGAAATCATGTTTGGTGTAGAAATCCTGAAGTGTTTTTAAAAGATCCGCAGGAAGGCTTTTGTCCAGAGTATACAGAATCCTTATAAGACGTCTTGCCGTAAAATCGCATTCTCCTTTGTGATCCCTTCCGTTGGGATGGGGAATTTCAAACCAGAGCCCCACCTTCTCCAGGTGGCTTAAAGCCTCGTTTTCCCTAATGCCATGGCTTATATGAATGCCGGCCAGGCCCCCGTAAATATCCTCCCGGGCATCCTTTAAAAATAAGACTTCAGTAAGAGTCTGCCTTTTTTCTTCCAATTCCCTCACAGCCTTGTCGCAAAGGCGGAGGGTGTCTTCTGAAAAAAGCGCAGATGCATCATTCTTTGTTAAATTCCAATACATAATTATCCCTGTCTTTCATAAATTTGCCCTCCGTACCTTTCCCGTGATTGGGCCTGATAAGGCCGGAAAGATACAGAGGGCAAGCATAAACCTTAAGCTGTATGCCTAATTCTGTGAATACCAGGCGTTGGCTTCCTCTGTCAGGGTGCTTCCGCCCTTGCTTTTCCATTCCTGAACATAGGTGTCGTAATAGTCTATCGGCAGGGTGCCCTGAATGATTTTAAGCCACATTTCATCTCTGTAGGCCTGAAGCTCGGCCTGGTACTTGGACTGGGAAGGGAGAGCCGTATAAAGCTTGGATAAATAACCTACATCGGCTGCCAGTCCTGGATAGGTGGACTGTATTTCGCTGCGCCATTTGAGCCCGGGATCATTGTCGCCCTGGGCAAAGAAGGCATCATTGGAAGGGTTCTCTGCACCATAAAGGCTTCTTAAGGCCATTAGCCCCATCTGATTTTTCACCTTGTTGTCAATGCCTTCGGCAGCAAGGGGCCAGCCTCCCTCCTGGAAGGTGTAGTGCTCCCCTTCGATACCGTTTAATGCCAGGTTGCACAAATCCAGATCCCGTGCAAAGATATCCTGTATCTGAAACAGGGCGGCAAGCTTATCCATGTCCTTGTTAAGGTCCGCATTATAAAGAATGCTGCCGTTGCTTCCTGAGACGGTGTACCGCAAAAAGCCGCCTTTGTCCCCCTTGGGGCCTTCAATCCATGGTCCGATAACCACATTGGCGTCAGCACCCTGAATTTTCTGGAACTCCTGAAGAACCGTACCTGCAGTTCCCCCCTCCACTAAAACAGGCTGGTAGTGGCCCATGCTGGCAGAGTGGGTAACGCCGATGCGGCCGTTGACAAAGGATTGGCTGATGGCCCAGTAACCACCGGTGTTTTCACCGGTTACAAATTCCGGGTCAAGAATACCGTCGGCAAAGAACTGCCGGATAAGAGACAGGGCGTCCTTGTTGCCGGGCATGATGTCCGCTGCTACAAGCTGGCCGTCAACATCATACCAATGTCCGTAATCCATGTGCAAAAAGCCGGGGAAGCCGCCGTAGGCGCCGAAGATGACGTTAAGCATGGTAGTGGAAAGTCCGTAGGTGTCGTTCTTTCCGTTATTGTCCGGATCCTCGTTTTTAAACCGGTACATAAGCTTCACAAAGTCGTCCAGAGTTTCAGGCACCTGGGCATTGAGCTTTTCAAGCCATTGCTTGTTGTAAATGACATTAATAGGAGAACCCGTCTGTCTTGCAATATAGGGTACGCTGGCCATTTTGCCCTCATACATTGTCATTTTCCAGGCAACGTCAGCTATGGCCTTGTTACTGCCGTTGGGGCCGCCGGAATCAATAAAGGCGGCTACCGCAGGGGCATTTTCACGGAAGAAAGACTCCTCCCAGTTGGCGATAACGCCCTGGCGGTTGTATTCCAGAAAGGCAGCGTCGTCAATGCCGCGGAAGATGTCGGGGGCATCCCCCGATGCAATACGGATATTAAGAAGCTCGGCGTACTGCCCGTTTTCAATGTACACATTTTCAAGATCCACATCATAGCCGTATTCTAAAAGCTTTTCCTCCACCATAGGCGTTATGATGTCATTTTCCACCTGGGAGAACATGTAGGGCGCAACCGTAATCTTACCCGACCATTTAATGGGATTCTCCGAGGGGGTGCCGGAAGCGGATGCAGAGGAAGGGGTAACCGAGGCATTGGGGCCGGAAGTGCCGCCTGAGCTTCCGCAGCCGGTGACAAGCAAAGCCGTCAGGGACAAAAGACAGGTAAGGCGAAAGGAAAGAGTTCCTTTTTTCATAATTTCCTCCTTGTATTCGTTTATAGAAGGCGGTATTCCCGGGATAACCGCCATTCATGCTATGAGGGAAGGCAAATTCTTTGTCATCCTTTGAGGGAGCCTACCATAATGCCTTTGACAAAGTATTTCTGGATGAAGGGATAAATGCAGATAATGGGTACGGTGGCTACAAAAATGGCGGAGGCCTTTAAGCCCTCCGGGCTGATGGCGGCAGTATTGTCATTCATCATATTGGGATTGAGATCCAGCATTTGCTGGGTTCCCTCGAGTATAATGCGCCTAAGGACAATTTGAAGCACATATTTATTGGTATCCCGGATATAAAGAAGCACATCAAACCAGGCGTTCCAGTGGCCAACGGCAAGCCATAGAGCCACTGTTGCCAGAATAGGTGTGGAAACGGGAAGGACAATCCGAAAGAAAATGGTGAACCTTCCGGCCCCGTCAATCATGCAGGATTCCTCCAGCTCCTCGGGAAGAGAGGAAAAGTAGTTTCGCATAAGCACCAGATTATAGGCGCCCACCAGCCCCGGAAGAATCATGACGGCGTAATTATCAAACAGGTTGAGGCTTTTAATAAGCAAATAGCTTGGGATAAGCCCGCCTGAGAAAAACATGGTAAAGATGATGAAGAAGGTCCAAAAGGTACGGTGGGGGAAATATTTCTTGGAAAGGACATAGGCTCCAAAGGCTGTAAAAAGAAGCTGTATGGCCGTGCCGATGACCGTTCGAAGAAGGGTGTTGCCATAGCCTGTCCATATAAAATGGCTGTTCAGAACCGATTTATAATTGGAGAAGGTTAAGTTCTCAGGCCAGAGATGAAGTCCGCCCTTAATAGCAAATTCCGAGGGGCTCAAGGAGATGGACAGAAGGTGCATAAAAGGCAGGATGATGGAGACGGAAAAGAGTATGAGCAAAAACCCGTTGACATATGGGAAGGCGCTGAGGCGCCGGTTGGGATTCTTTTTGGTGAGGGGCAGAGTTCCAATCATAATAAACCTTCCTTTACTTACCAGATGCCGTATTCGCCGATGCTGTTGCTGATTTTGTTGGTGATGATGACCAGGGTAAAGCCGATGAGGTTT
Organism: Bacillota bacterium; assembly: GCA_023424865.1. The sequence continues at coordinate 4,703 of JAFADM010000180.1, forward strand.
TTAAACAGTCCCACGGCGGTAGCCAGGCTGTATTTCATTTGACCCAGGCCGTAGCGGTAAACATAGGTATCGATGATATCGGCAGTTTCATAAACTGCCGTATTATACATGTTAAGGACCTGATCGAAGCCCGCGTTCATAATGCCCCCCAGATTGAGGATAAACATGATGATGATGGTAGGGGTCAGCATGGGAAGCGTTATGTAGAAGATTTTTTGGAACCGGCCCGTACCATCGCATTCAGCAGCCTCATAGATTTCCTGGCTTATGCCTGCAATGGTGGCAAGATAGATGATGGAGCCCCAGCCCGCACCCTTCCAGAC
>JAFADM010000258.1 GCA_023424865.1 Bacillota bacterium
CGATTGGAAAAGGCCTTGATAAAATACTCCCAACCGCCGTTATTCGCCCAGGGCATTTCCCAGACGCTCTGTACAATACTGTACTTTTTGAAGGCGATCTGGATATATGTCATGGGAATGTACTTGAAAATCACGAAATACGCAATGGGAAGAAGCAAAAGCAGATAGAGGGTCCAGTAACGGCCTAAATAATTTAACGTCTTTCGGTTCTTTACGTTTAATGCCTGTAAGGATATACTTTTCACTGTTGCACCCCTTTTCCTGTTTATCAGACTAGCGTCTATTACTTATAGATTGTTCTTTCCAACATATCGGGGATTCCAGACTTCCGGTAAAAGTAAGTGTTAACAACATCCCGCCATTCCCTGGCATTGGCAAGCTGAAGCTCAAGGCGTTTTCTGACGGATTGAAAGGCCTCTTCCGGAAGCTTAGCCTCCAGTTGATCCCAAAGGCTTATAAAGTTTTCAACTTCCAGGACTCCCTCAAAATGGGTGTCGTAGATATGTTGGATTAGTGTTTTACCGCTTTTTAAAACATGATTGTAGGGAAGGCGGTGAAAAAACAAAAGTAAATTCTCCGGACAGGTTTCCACATTGTCATACAGCCTGGTCAGCCAGGGCTCGTATTGCTGTGTAAAGCACGTACCCCGGGATGTCCGATCCACGCCGATGGCTTCATGATCCGCACGGTGGTAAGTTCCCCATTTCCTGTATTCATAACCGTCCACGCTGGGACCATAATGATTTCCTTCGTTTACCATCCACCCAATGCCAAGGGGGGAGGTGTATTTCTCGTAAGTGCCTCGGGATGCAAGCAGCATGCAGGTGATGTTCTCAACAAGTTCCGGCTCCTTGCCAAAGGTCAGCCTTACCCATTCCTTCAAAATCTGCTCGGAAGTCAGATCCGGATTCCATGCCATCCGTCCAAAGGCGAACAAATTGGCCTGGGCCATAATATTTCCCGTCCAATTGGAATCATTGCCAATATTGGCTACCCCGCACACGGTATCTATGGGTATTCCCAGTAAGTCCCTGATCCTGAGCTGTTCATCCACGGACTCGGTGAAAACCTCCTCCCATTGTACTGCCAAAGCATAAAGATCGATCTGATGTCCCGTATATTCCTGGGTTATTTGAAGCTCAAGGCCCCGGCGGGTATTTTTCATTGTCCCCAGCAAAGGGGAATGGGGCTCACGAACCTGAAAATCGACGGGGCCAAATTTAATTTGAAGCACCACATTGGGGTCGAACTGGCCGTCCAGCGGGTAAAAGTGATCAAAAGCGGCTTTGGGCCTGTCGGTGTTTTTATCTCGCCAGTCCTGCTGATAATCGTACACAAAGCATCTCCAGAACACTGTTCCGTCATGGGGTGATAAGGCTCTGGCAAGAACATTGGCTCCGTCCGCCTGGGTCCGCCCGAAGGTAGCGGGTCCGCCACGAAATTCAGAATCTGCCTTTACCAGAAAGCCCAGAAGGTCCGGAACATATTTGTAAATGATCTCGGTTTGCGTTTTCCACCAGCCGGCCACGCGGGGATCCAGCGGATCCGCATTGGGCAGGTCGCCCAGTATAACCGGGCTTTCAAAATGTACTGACAAAATAAGCCTTATACCGTAAGGACGAAGTAAGTCGGCAAGTTCCGCAACCTTTGGCAGCATCTCGGTTGTAATTAGCCGTGCGCTTTGAGGCGTTACATTCACATTATTGATGGCAAGTCCATTTATACCAATTGACGCAAGAAGACGTGCATAATCACGTATTCTTGCAGGGTCATAGCTAATGTCATTATTATTAAAAAACAGGGAGCTTCCCGCATAACCCCGCTCAACACTGCCGTCAAGGTTATCCCAGTGGTTTAAAAGCCTCCGCCCCACAACCGGAGCGCTGTACGCATCAATACTTTCAAGGGCCTCACCTGCTCCCAGCCGGAGTAACAGAGCAAACACCCCGTAAAGCACGCCATTGGAATCGCCGCCTTCAATAAGAAGTTCTGTTTCAGAAGCATAAAGGCGATAGGCTTCTTTAGGTAATTGCGTATTAATTCTTAATTTTATTGAATAATTTGAGTCATGCTGCCATACATTAGGGCCAAACAGTCGTTGCATTCCTTCAACGCACTCATTAACAGCTGCTTTGTGTACATCTTCAGAAGCAACGAGGTGCATGGTTTTTGTCTGATCCGGGTTCCCTTTTTGCAGCCACGCATTATATTGAGAATACCTTGGTTCTGTCTTCACTATATTACTGCCCCCACAAATTTTAATCAAAGAAATTGTGCATTATGTCTAAATGAACTGGTGAAATGAATGTTATTTTTATTGCAATTGTAGTATAGCATTGACGTATGCCGTTTGTAATGGATAAACTAAAGTATATTTGTAATAATTAAAGATATCGTCGGAGAGGTATCGCTATGAACTATACTGATTATGAAAATCTGGTCCCTGATATTAACTATTTTATCCATAGAAAATGTGCATTTGACTGGAAAATAGATAAAAGCGTTATTGATTTTATTGATATTACCTATATTATAAAGGGAAGCGCTCAGTATCAAATAGAAGAAAAAAAATACAATGTTTCAGCCGGCGATCTCCTATGTATACCCACGGGAACCCTCCGCTTGGCAGTCAGCCCTCCGGAGGATTTAATGGAATGCTATGCGGCGAATCTTCAGCTGCGAAATCTTTACGGACAGGATGCTGCTTTTCCTTTTCCCCTCGTCTGTCCTATCGGCTATCACCAGGACATTGTTTCGCTGTATAACGAACTTAATTATGAGTGGCTGCGCCGGGAACCGGGTCATATAATGAAATCCAGAGCGATTTTCTTAAGCATTTTACATCGTTTTTTTGAGCTGATTGTTTATCAAAATGATTCGGGAACGGTTGACAAACGTATAAAAAAGGTAATCCGTTACATTACGGATCACTTTAATGAGCCATTAACCATTCATAAAGTAGCTGAGTTATCGGGCTTGAATCATGTTTACTTCGGTGCCTTGTTTAAGCAGTCCACAGGCATGACCTTCAGGCAGTATTTAATGTCAATTCGGCTGAACCAGGCTGAAAACATGCTTAAAAGCGGGGAGTACAACGTCAACGAGGCCGCCCAGCATTGCGGCTTTTCGGATATCTTCTACTTTTCTAAGGTCTTTAAGGCCTCCAAGGGCTTACCACCGTCAAAGGTCTTTATATCGTCCAAAGATAATAAATGACAACAAACAATAATAAATAAGGCCTTGCAGGCTATAACTAAGCCAAATTATGAATTGAAGAGGCTATAAGTTAGTTGTTGACCGGAAATAATCCAGCGTGTATACTGATTAGTGCCTCCCCATGAAGGAGGTTTTCTTCTTTTGAAAAAGATTCAGGCGAATGTCTTAAGTCCATTTCTTTGAAGACTTTAAGGGAAGAAGTGCAAAAGGTGTTTATTCCGGGCTGTTTAGGAGGTGGCAGGTATGGCTGGGGAAGGCACAAAGGTTATTGTGCAAAACCGAAAGGCAAGACATGAATATTTTATTGAGGAATGCTATGAGGCAGGAATCGTGCTTACTGGAACGGAAGTAAAATCCCTTCGCTTAGGGCGGGCCAATCTGCAGGACAGCTATGCCACTATCAAGGATGGCGAAATTTTTGTCAGCGGCCTGCACATCAGCCCCTATGACATGGGAAACCGTTTTAACCATGATCCTTTGCGAGTTAGAAAGCTTCTGATGCATAGTTATGAAATTAACAAGCTTCTTGGGCAGATTCAGAAGAAGGGGTTAACCGTTATTCCCTTAAGTCTTTATTTTAAAAAGGGAATGGTTAAGGTAGAGCTTGCGGTTGCCCGAGGCAAGAAGCTATATGATAAACGCGAGGATTCAGCTAAAAAAGACGCTCAAAGGGAAATTGACAGAAGAATTAAGGATACCTCCAGATAAGGCAGGACTGGGTTTTAAGAAAGCCTTGTCGTTGGATTAAGCTGACAGAAAAATGGATATAATCACAGGTACAAAAACCAAATAACCTGTGTTATAATAGGAAATACGGCTTTAAAACATTCCTTATGCGCCCATTATATGGGGGCGTTAAGGTTTCGACGGGATTGTTGAAGTCAGAGAAGCGGGTAGTGGATTCTCGTAGGCCACTTTAAAAAACGGGAAATTAAA
>JAFADM010000388.1 GCA_023424865.1 Bacillota bacterium
GCATCCGTTAAGATAAAGGAAACACCTGTATCCGTTTCCTTTATCTTAGCAATGCCGGGAGTTCTTTTTACCACCTCTATGAGCTCAGGCAGCTGTTCTTTTACAAGAGGCTCCAAAAAAACAGTATCGCTGCCGCCCTCAGCTCTAAGCTGTGAAAGACCTCCGTCAAGCACAAGCCGTCCTCCTTCAAGAATGCCAACCTTGTCGCAAACCCGCTCCACATCCGCCAGAATATGGGTGGAAAAAACAATGGTTGTTTCCTTGCTTGCGACGGAAAGGATATCCAGAATTTCTTTTCGGCCAACAGGATCCAGGGCGGAGGTGGGCTCGTCGCATAAAAGCAGCTTGGGAGAATGGAGAAGAGCCTGGGCAATGCCCAGCCGCTGCTTCATACCTCTGGAAAAGCTGCCTATTCTGCGTTTAATGCCATCCAGGCCTACCAGCGCAAGAAGCCGTTCCGAAGAGGCCTTTAAAATATCCTCCTTCATCCAGGAAATTTTACCGCACAGCAGAAGGTACTCTGACGGGTTCATAAACCCATAGAATTCAGGTACGTCGGGAAGGTATCCCATTAATCGGTTTGTCCCGGTATGGCCGTAGCGGACAGGTTGATTGCATACCCGTATTTCACCGCCGGAAAGGGGAAGAAAGCCCAGGATCATTTTCATCACAGTGGTTTTGCCGGCACCGTTTTTTCCCAAAAAGCCGTAAACCGAATTTTCATCAACGGATAGTGATAAATCCTCAATAACGTGAAGTGAGCCAAAATGTTTTGATACATGGCTAAGATGAAGGAGAGTCATCCCTCGTCGCTCCTTCCCAGTATAAAGTAGGCCACCGGCCCCAGAATCTGGATAAAAAGCACAACCGGTATCCAAATTAACCTGCTTCCCATTTTGTATTTTTTGTGCCTCAGAACATGTACCAGGGCGGTAACGGTCAATGCCAGCTCCAGTAAAATGACAGGCAGAAGAAGACCTATGTATTCCATGGCCTTTTCCATATAAAACACTCCTTGTTTAAAATTTAATTTAATCCATGATTAATTAAAAATGGCATCCAGCCGACGCAAAAGCAGAGTGAAGCGGGGCTGGGTCTGAAGGGGTTCAAAAACCGGATTTGAGGTAAGTGCCTCGCGAACGCTTAATCGAACGGATTCATCGCTTCTGGGAGCCTGGGTTCCAAGGCTCAGAGTTTCAAAAAACTCTTCCATAGAGTCGAAAAAAGCGCTGCCCTTCAGCCTTAGAGGAAAGAAATCTGCTGATAAAGCCAGATTTGTGTATTTTTCAAGCCAGTCCAGAGCCTCCTCCTTTTTTCCGCAGGCGCATTGGGCTTGAGCCATAAGAAGGTAGACAGGCAGAATGACTGCAGGATGCATTTCATTAATTCCATACAGGCGGGCCAGCTCAAGAGCTTTCAAAACGCCCTCGGATACCCTTTCAGGCTCCTTTTGATAGGCAAAGATATAATCCGGGCAGGCACTGACCACCCCCAAAACACATTGGTAAAGATAGCGCTGGATATAGCTTCGGGCACGTTTGAAATCACCCTTCATCGTATAAGCACGGGATAGAATAAGCTCCGTATCCATATGAATTTCCGGCTCATCATCAAGAAGATCAATGGCTTCGGCAGGCTTGCCAAGGGACATAAGGCAAACGGCTTCCATGGACAGCGCCTGCTTGGAAAGGTTTACATTGGACGATTCACGGATAATTCGCCTGTAGATTTCCAAGGCCTTTTCAATGACCTCGGTGATTTTTTCCGGATTGCCTGCAAGGTTAATATGGTTAATAAGAAGAAGCCCCAGTGAGAATTGAAGCGCCCAGCAGGAATAGTACTTTCTTACGTACTCCAGACATTCCTGATAAACCTCATGGAAAGGGCGGCTGTTAAAATCAGCGGCTAAGCGCCGGTACAGCTTTTGAATATCGCTTCCGCTCATTTGCGGCTCATAGCATAAAAGCTCATCCACCGTGGTATTAAAGAAGGTAGCCAGGAGGGGAAGAAGGGTAATGTCCGGATAGCTTTGACCGGATTCCCATTTGGACACGGCAGGCTTGGAAACACCAAGAAATTGGGCTAATTCCTCCTGGGTAATACCCCGCTCCTTCCGTTTAGATGCAATGCGTTCTCCGATAAGTAAAACTTTCATAAATTCAACCTCCCGCTTTCCATTTTAATAACAGCAGGAGGTTGAATTCAAGGGAGTATTGCTTAATTTTAATTAAAAATGTTAACCAATGGTTAACTGAGCCATTTTATCCGACATTTTTTCAAGGGTATTGACATTTCTTGAGGTAACAAAGCTTTTGTAACGTTTGCTGCCAAGTACTTTAGAGCCAAAGGGGGACTTCAGGGTCATACCTTTACCCACAATCCAGAAGGCGCCCCCTTCATGGATATGGAGCTGCTCTTCAGGGCCATGTGCTGTTTCCTTGAAGCTTGCTTCCAGCTCCATAAGCATCTTGGCGTTATCGCAAAACAGGTAATAAAGATGAACATCAGGTGAAAGGGAAAGGGCTTTTGATTGATGGCAAATGTCTTCAATAGCATCACGGCTTCGAATAAAAACAAAAAGCTCATCCTTGAAGGCCTGGCTAAGCTGCTTTTCAATAAAGGTTTTTAGATCATGGGGTGTACCTGATGACTTTTTCACATTTGGCAAAATAACATTGCCGGTAGCCAAAAGGGTTTTAGCCTCCTGAAAACCCATGCTTACAAAGGCTTCCTGCAAAGTCTCCATTTTAATGGTCCGTCCATTTACGTTAATGCCTCTTAAAAAGACCCCCAGAGTTTTTTCATTCTCATTCATAGCACAATGCTCCTTTTTTTGTTGACTGAAGCCCTGAAACTTGTTTCTAATCAAGAAGGGGAAGTACCTGCTGTTCATAACTGCAAGCAGCCTCCAGGCAGGCTGTAATTTCATTCTTAACGATTTGCTCGGAGCAGTCCTTTGTCCGCTTTAGAGTGAAGGCCTTCATCCACGCTTCATAAGAAAGTCGGTAGAGCTCGGCTAACGGGGCGGAAGCATGCTTTTCCATGAAGCGCCATGCAAAATACCGCAAGCCGGCAATGTTCCCCAATGTGTATTCCAGCTGCCAGGGCAATGGGCCTTCCGTATTTTTTATGAACTCCAGCAGAACCGGGAAGGCTGCCAGGCCGCTGGCGTTTTCACACCATTCATTGCCCCTCAGATGCTCTGCAGCAAGTCGGAAGGTCTCTTTTACAATCTCTTCCATGGGGCGCTTTTCATAGCCTGTGAGAGTTAAAACCGAGAGTATGGGGATCTCAAGCTGACCAAGCTTTTCATAGGGCAGGGATCCTTCCTCGCCCCGGGTTTTTTTTGTATAAAGGATCCGGTTGCTTTCATCATAGCCAATAATTAATCCCCACTCGGCGTCGCCCAAATCCCAGGCAACGGCGGCAAGCCCACTGTCAATGGAGGCCTTAATCTGTTCAAGAGCTGCCTTGCGGCGTTGTTCTTCCCATTCACCCTCATGCCATAGGCGTTCGGTATACGCACATTTCAGTCCTGAATTTTCCACCCAGGCCTTCTGTTGGTCAAACTGCCATATGCTCATGGCACTGGGACACAAATCCTTATTAACCCAAAGCCGAAAGGCAAAGCCGCTGACAGCGATAATGTCATCCTTCCATTCCTGCCAGGGGCTGTGTGCTATCGCTGCGGAGAGGCATTTGTTCAAGGTATGGAGGTAACCGGTTTTATCATTGATTCCGTCAAAGGAAAGATCCAGTTTTTTCATAGAATTTTAATCCTTTCGCATTTTAATGGGAATGTAGATTTTTTCACAATAAGTCCGGCTGCTGTCCACATAGCATTCGAATTCATAGCCTACGGTACGCTGAAAGCCGTTTTGTTCCAGCCACACAGGTATATAACGCCATGTTCGGTGGATTTGATTTACAAAATTGTAATGGGTGGCAGGGGGAGTAGTAAACACCGCATAGTCGCCACCCTGGATATTGAGCCTTACTGTCCCCCGGGTATCACCTGCAGCCTCCTCCTCACGAATACCTATAAAGTAATCCAGATGTCTTGTTTCAGAATTCCATAAGCTCACACCGTAATCCATTAAATCCATTCGGCCACCCAGCTTAAGCGAAAGCTTGCGGCAGTTGTACTTGTTCCAGAAAATAGCAGGAAGCCTTTCGTCACTTAAGTACACTCTTAAATGAAACCCGTCCAGCTTCACCCTTTCGGGAAACAGGACGAAAGGCTCGGGATCCAGATTGTAGGGCTGAAAAAGCATCAGGCTGTTTTGGGCTGCCCGGTATTCGGAAGGTAAAACATGATGCTCGCTTCGAAAAGCACGGATGAAGTTTTCCTTCGAGTTAAAGCCATAGGAAAAAGCTATTTCCGCGATGGATTGATCAGAGTCCTCGCCAAGCTGCCGGGCAATCTCCGAAAGACGGCGTTTACGGATATAGTCGGCGGGAGTTAAACCCACCACCTGCCTGAACACCCGAAGAAAATGATACGGCGAATAACCCGCTTCCCTGGCAAGCAGAGGTATGGACAATTCCTCAGTTAAATGCGCCTCTATATAACAGAGGGTTTGTCGTATGTACTCGTGATATTTCATAAGTCTCCACCAATAATTAATTTGGAAACGCGCTTCTAATAAGGAGTATATCCCTTATGGCAAACAGTGGGTTGATATTTATTGCTCACATGCTATGTACCAAATAAATTATATCCCGGCAGGTGAAATAATTAAAGAATTGGTTAAGTTTTATAAGGGCTTGACATTAAAAGTTCACAAGGGTAAACTTTTAATAAAGACTACAATAGTAAACTTTGTTTTGAAGGTTAAGTTGAAGGTTAAGTTGAAGGTTAAGTTGGAGGTTAAGTTGGAGGCTAATTTGGAGGCTAATTTAGAGACTAATTTAGAGCATAAATCAGAGGCTAATTTGGAGGATATAGATGAACGAACTCCCGGGTAAAATAAAGGATGCCGAACTTGAAGTGATGCGTGTGCTTTGGAATGCGGGGGAAGCTCTCCCGTTGATTGAAATACGACAAAATCTTTCTTCTCATTGCGGGTGGGAGGATTCCACAATTAAGACACTGCTCCGCAGGCTGCAGTCAAAGGGTGTTGTCAGGCTTGAACGGCGGGGAGTATACAGTGCTGTTGTTTCCGCAGAGGATTATAACAAATGGTCTACAAAAGCCTTTGTAAATAAAATATTTGCAGGCAGTGCAAAGAAGCTTGTGGCAGCCCTTGTTTCAGATGGACAGCTGGATGAGAAGGATATTGCAGAGCTTTCGGCAATGTTCAACACGGGTGAATCAGATGACTGAAAGTATGCGAACAATCCTGGCTTTATCTCTGTCAGGCTCTGTCCTGGCGCTCATACTGTTTGCGGGAAAACCACTTTTCAAAAACAGAGCAACTAAATCCTTCTCTTACTATATTTGGTTGCTGGTGCTGCTGCGCCTCGTTATTCCCATCTCTTCTCCGTTTCATTTTATGGATTCCTATTTTAACGGTTTTAACGGCAAACAAACCTTAATAAATCCTATAATGCCTGTACAAATAATGCCTGTACAAACGGGTGTACCTGGGAGAAACCTCATGGGAATGCCACAGAACCCCGGGGGAGTCCCAAACGCAGCACCTGATCCTTCAAATCTGAAAAACAGCAGCGCTGCCGCTGCACAAATACCGGAGAATTCCGGGCAGTCCTTTAAGGAGTTTGACTTTTTTGAATTTATGAAAGCCCAACTGCTATGGCTCTGGCTAACAGGCGCTGTCATCCGTTTTGGCTGGTTTTTGGCTGCTTACATTCATTTTTCAGGGAGTATACGGAATTCCTTTACATCGCCTCACAGCGATGACCTTGAGGTGTTTAACTCTCTTTACTCAGGCAGGCGTGTAAAGCTGGTTTGCAGCAGTAAAGCGGCCACACCTCTGCTTATGGGAGTTTTGCGCCCCGTTATTGTCCTGCCTGAGCGGGCATGGGTGGAAACCGGCATGGAGGAGGAACTAAAATACATACTGCTCCATGAGCTTGTTCACTTCAAGAGAAAGGATATCCTTTATAAATGGGTTGTTATTCTTATTACGTCATTGCATTGGTTTAATCCGCTTATGGTGATGATTCGCAGGGAAATAAGCCGGTCCTGCGAGCTTGCCTGTGATGAAATGGTAATAAGCGGCTTGTCCTCCCTTGAGAGAAAATGCTACGGTAACATGCTTCTTGCGTTTGCAGCTAAGAAAGGGCCGTCCTTAACGCTTCCTGCCACTACTTTATGTGAGGATAAAAAGACACTGGAGGAGCGGCTGATTGGCATTAAGGGTTATAAACGGAAATCGGTTTGGTCCCTCGTGCTAACG
>JAFADM010000117.1 GCA_023424865.1 Bacillota bacterium
CCGATAATCACACTGATTTTGTTACTCGGCAGAATTATGTCAATTTCATCAATAACCGTTTTTTTATCATATCCGGCAACAACCTTTTTTGCAGACAGTTCATGTTCGTTCATCATGCATTACCTCCCCTGCTATTGACACGCACCAGCAAAAACAGCATATACGGAGCACCTAATACGCCTGTAATAACGCCTGCCGGATACCTGGTCCCCAAAGCAAATTGCCCCACCAAATCGGCTGCCAGTACAAGAACGGCTCCCACAAGTCCGGCAGTCACCGCATTTACCCCGCCCTTCCCAATCAGGCGGGAGGCTATGGGGCCAGACAAAAAGGCAACGGAGGCAAGAGGACCTGTAATAGAGGTTGCAAACGCAACCAGAAATACTGCAGCAAAAATCAGGGCCATATACATCACATTCACTTTTACACCCAGGGTAAGCGCGGCGGCATCCCCCATCTGCATGGCCTTAAGATGCCTGCTTAACACGGTGAGAATGACTCCGGCAAGGACTACAACCACAAGCAAACCCGGAACCTGCTCCATCTTGACGCCATTCATACTTCCGTTAAGCCAGCGCAGGGCTGTGGCCACATCATACTGGGCACCCTTTAACAAAATAAAGGATACAGCCGACCTCAGCATAGCCTGAATGCCTATCCCAATAAGAATCAGCCGTACTTTTGAAAAGTTTTTTCCCTGGGACAACAGGTAAATAATACCGGCAACAATAAGCCCCGCTGCCAAAGCTATCAGCGACACCTTATTTCCGCTTATATTCAGCATCAGGATACAGAAAACAGCAGCCGTACCGGATCCGGCGGTAACCCCTATAATATCGGGACTTGCCAAATCGTTTCTGAGTAAGGTTTGAAAGGTCCTGCCGGACATACCGAAAGCCATACCCGCCAGAATACCGATAAGCATTCTGGGAAGCCTCAGCGTTTTTATTGTAAATACCGCACCGCCCTGTTCCTCTCCTTTTAACACTCTTATGACAACCTCGGGGGAGTAAACGGTATTACCATACAGAAGCATTATTACCGACAGAACAGCTATAAGAAAAAGCAAAACCAGTACTGTGACAATATGCCGCCTGCGCCTCTTTCGATAGCCCTGGAGAATAAATGTATTTATATGTGATGTCATATGGCGTTCACCTTCGCCTTCCTTGCAATCATGATAAAGAACGGCGCACCTAAAAAGGCTGTTACTATTCCAACTTCCAGCTCACCAGGGCTTCCCAGCATACGCCCTATCACATCGGATACCGTCAAGAGGCAGGCTCCTCCGACGGCAGACATGGGAATGATATATTTTAAATCGGGCCCAAAAAGAAAACGCATGAGGTGAGGGATCATAAGTCCGACAAAACCGATAGGACCTGCCAACGCCGTTGTTGCTCCGCATAAAAGCACCCCTGCAAAAGCACCCAGGCCTCTGGTCCATTTAGCGCTGCTTCCAAGGCTTGCAGCCATCTCATCTCCCAGGGCAAGACAGTTCAGGTTGGGAATCAATAAAAGGGCGATAATAAAGCCTACAAGCAAATACGGCGCCACAACCAGGATATCCTTCCAGCCCGTACCGCTCATACTTCCTACCTGCCAAAACCGGAAAGCATCCATGACAATGGAATTGGGCAGCATTACCGTGCTGACCAGCGAGGCCAGCGCCATACTTGTGGCGGCTCCGGACAAAGCCAGCTTGATGGGGGTTATTTCGCCGCTTCCGATGGAGGCTATGGCATATACGAGGACAGCCGCCGCTCCACCGCCGATGAGAGCCAGCCAGATGTACTGCTCCGGCAGGTTGATGTTAAAAAAGGCAATCCCGCAGACCACAAACAGAGAAGCTCCGGTATTTACGCCCAGAACGCTTGGGTCTGCAATGGGATTTCTCGTGATAGACTGCATAAGGGCACCCGATACTCCGAGTGCCCCTCCTGCTATCATACCAAAAATCATTCTTGGAATTCTTGCCTGTACCACACGTACCGTGAAGGAATCCCCATTGGATCCCATAAGTGCCTCAATCACCTCAAAAAAAGGAATGGACCGTGATCCTACCATCAGTGAAAGAAGTGCACACAGTACGAGGCCTATTAAGCTAGCCATAATGATAATACTTTTTTTTGGTTTTCTCATTTTACCTTTTCTGCTGCCTCGTTTAATAATGCAAGATACTCGTCAATGGTTGCGGGAATGGATAATACCGAAGGCGTACTGGAGGCGGTAAGAGCGGTAGTGGGATCCAGCATGACCACAGCGCCGTTGGCAACGGCCGGAATCTGTCCTACCAGAGAATCCGCCTGCAGGACCTTAAGCACGGATTCATCGCCGTAGGTTATAATAATGTCGATATCGTCCAAAACATCAATATTCTCAGCACTTATGGTAACGGTAAAGGCGCTCTTGTCCTCTGCCAGCTGCATGACGCTGTCGGGGAAGCCAAGACCTAAATCATTGAGATAAGAGGCGCGGGGATCCGCAGTCAGGTAAATATAAAACTTGCCCAGGTCGGAGGCGTTGAAATAGAAGAACGCAGCCGTCTTGCCTTCCAGGCTTTTATATTCCTTTAATTTACCGGCGATAAGCTCTTCCGTTTCGGAAATCAGCTTCTCTGCTTCCGCTTCCATCCCCATGCCCTTGGCGTTCATGAGGGTCTGCTGACGCCAATAGGTCTGCCATGCGTATTCGGGGTAGGCAATAACAGGAGCTATCTGGCTTAACAGCTCATACTCTTCCGGAGTCATTCCGGAATAGGCCGCTAAAATAACATCCGGGTCGGCGTCACTAATGGCTTCGTAATCCAAACCGTCGGTATCATCAAACACTGCGGGCTTATCCACGCCAAGCTCTTTGTATTTGGCTGCCGTCCACGGAAGAAGACCGTTTTCATCTACCGCACCAAAGTTGGCCTTGGAAACCCCGGCCGGAATAACCCCCAGAGCCAGAGGCACGTCCTGATTGCCCCAGGAAATGGTTACAACGCGCTCCGGTTTGCTTTCAATAACGGTTTCTCCCAAAGCATGAGTAATTGTTATGGGATATGTAACAGACGCTTCATTAGAGGGTTCTGCCGATGGTGTCCCGGAGGCTGTTTCAGATGCAACGGGTGTTTCCGCCCCAGGTGTTTTTTCACTTACCACTTGATTATTGCCGCAAGCCGTGAGCAGAGCCGTAGCTGTAAAAAGTGCCGCAAGGCTTAATTTCGTTCTTTTTCGCATTATTTTATTCTCCCTTATAAAATGTAATCCATCCTCAGTTAGACAACCCTAACTAAGAATGGATTATACTTCATGCCATAAAACATGTCAACTAAAAACTAAAATCAGCTAAAATATTTTTAGTCAATTTGTTTCTGACAGGCTTTTTATAAAGAAAAGCTGTCATGCAGGAGCAGATCAGAGGAGCAGGTATAATGCAGGATTTCCCCACCTTCGCCGTCGGCGAGGCGGAGGGCGACGTCAAAGGCTTTTATTGTGATTTCGTCAATCGGCCGGGCTATCATGGACAGGGACGGGATATAGTTTACAATGTGATCCGCATCGCCGGAGGAACCAAAGCAAAACAATTCAGCATTTTTAGGTATAAAAAAATGATTCCGGGCCAAAAGGGGTATTGCACCAAAGGCCAGGGTGCTGTTCATGCATATGATTATCTCCGGTTTATTTTCCATGTTTAGAATATGCCGCGCCGCAATGGCCCCTCCTATCATGGTGTTTTCTGTGGCAATGAAAACCTCTTCCGGAAGGTGGATTCCGTTTTTTTCACAACATCGTACAAGCATATTCAAATACTCTTCGTCATGCTGCCTGTTCTCGCTTCCCGAAAGAACAATGATCTCTTTATAGCCTTTGGCTGCAATCATTTTTACCGCCTGGGCAATTGCCTGATCCGCCAGGTAGGATACACTGGAATACTTGGTGCTTGCGTGATTATAGATCACAAATGGCGAATGGCCTTCACGGCTTTCCAGATTTTTCAGATCACTCTCACTTTCCAAGCCTACTACCGCAGAATCATAAGCCGACAGCTGGGTTCTGTCAATTTTATCCAACAGCTGACCTTTGTCATAAGGACATAGCAAAATATTATAATCGCGTCCTGTCTGTTTCCTGTGCTTGTTTATGCTGGAATTTATAACATTCATATCCATCCAGACCGAATCCACAGGGATAAAAAAAGCAATTGTGGGCTGCCATGCTCTTACTGTGGTTGCCCCGGTTTCTGCGGCAGAGGTATTCATCTTATACCCCAGTTGTTTTGCCGCCTTAACAACCTTCAAGGCGGTACTGTCCGCCACCTTATGCTCTTTTGCTGTTCCATTCAATACAAAACTTACTGTTGACAGAGACACTCCCGCAAGTTTTGCAACATCTTTCATAACAGCCATGCTGCCGTACCTCCACGTCTATCCTGAAAATTGATTTATTTGCTTATCTTTTAGATAAATATACCTACTTCAAAGTAAAAATTCAATTCATGCTTAAAAAAACTAAACTTTTTTTAAGTATCTTGCCAAGAAATAAAAATCAACAAGGCAGGCTTCAGGCTGAACTTTTACCAAAGATTTTTCCCCATTAGCAAACCAAGTCAACTGCAATATTATATATGGACGATTGCTTATCCCGCCAGCAATCTTTCAACAGCTTTTTACATTCCATGTGTTTTTTTGTAATTAAACATAACAAAAATCATTATTTGTCATAACCTAATATAAGGACATAAAATGATTACAAAGGAGATACGTATGGGTGATACAGCCCTACAATTGAATCGTTTGGCGCCAGGCTCTGTGGATATAGGGTCAAATGTCATGTTTGATAATATTATGTATTCTGCAGGAAGCATTGACTATAATTTTTTAACCGGTGTCATAACCTTGAATGAAGCCGGAAGGTATATTTTTAACTGGTGGATTGCAACTCAATCCTCCAATACAATGCACGGTGTTATTTTTACACTGATTTCTTCTAATGGGGTAGTACTGGAGGGAAACTCTCCTGTAGGAACGGGCCAAGTTATGGGAGTTTCAATCATTTTTGTGACCGAAGCCCCTGTCACAGTACTTCTTCAAAATTCTGGAACTGCCATGGCCTTTTATCCTCACGGACTTCCCGTAAAAGCATCCCTTGTTGTTTATGAGGATAGCTTAGCACCGGAT